>NZ_JBNDHY010000192.1:0-7783 GCF_056755315.1 Monashia sp. HAY1-2A | reverse complement strand
GGGCGTAGGCGTCGCGGGCGACGACGACCCCCAGCTCGCGCCAGGTGGCGAGGACGAGGCCCGAGCAGTCGAGACCGAGCGGCGACGTGCCGGACCAGAGGTAGGGCAGCCCGAGGTGGCGTCGGGCGAGGGTGACGGCCGGGTGCGGCCCCTCGAGCGTCGCGGCGTCGACCGAGGCCACGGGCCCGTCCGGGGCCACCTCGTCATCTGCGAGCGCCCGCAGGTGCGCGGTGGGCACCCAGCCGGGGTAGCCGCGTCCGTCCTTGGGGGAGCGCTGCCAGGGGGCGAGGACGTGCGACCACCGGCCCGAGGCGTCGGTCCCGGTGACCTGCACCGGCTCGCCCTCGAGCAGCTGGGTCTCGACGCGTCCGTGCAGCCCGAGCCGGCCGCCGCCGTCCTCGTCGGCGCCCGCGGCGTCGAGGGCGGCGAGCCACGCCACCGGGTCCGGCTCGTCCGCGACCGCAGGGGCGTCGACCGGGCGCGGGCTTGCCGGGTCGGTCCAGACGGTGGTGACGGCGACGCAGGTGAGGTGCGTGACCTGCGTGGTGGTGGGGGTCGGGACGGCGCTCACGCGAGCCATCCTCGCACCCCGCCGGCCACGCGCAGCCGCCCGGCCCCGCCGGGACCGACGCGTCGGCCGGTGGTTCGTGGACGCCGGCTGGGTGGCGGCTGCGAGTCTCGTGACGATGGCGACTCGCCCACCGGTGATGGGTCCTGCGGGCAGGGGCCGAGGAGTACCGTCGAGACATGGACGAGCGGATCACCGTCGAGAGATTCGATCCCCCGAAGAACCGACGGCACGGCCCGGACGGCGACATCGTCGACGTGCAGGGCTGGCTCCTTGCCCCGGTCGACTGGGACGGCGGGCCGGCCCTCGAGCGGGCCTGGCGCGAGCGACACGGGCGTTCTCGTCTCGGCGTCGGGCTCTGTGTGGCCCACAGCCCGCGGCGGCACATCATCCTGACGAACGTGCCCGACGACCTGCCCTTCCTGCGCACCGAGCTCGAGGAGCTCATCGCGGTCGTCGAAGGGACCGACCGCGAGTCGGACATCTCGGACGTCGACGAGGCCGAGAGCGCCTGAGCCCCACCGGTTTCCCAGCGCGGGCCGGCGGGATCCGGCGAGATCCGGCGAGAACGGCCCGGCGTCGCCCGCCGGCTCCTACGCTGACGTGGTGGGCAGGCCGGTCATCCTCACCGTCGACGACGACCCGCACGTGTCCGAGGCGGTGGCGCGCGACCTGCGCTCCCGCTACGGAGGCGAGCACCGGGTCGTGCGCGCCACCTCGGGACCGGAGGCACTCGAGGTGGCGCGGCGGCTGGTCCTGCGTGACACCCCGCTCGCGCTGGTGCTCGCCGACCAGCGGATGCCCGGCATGACCGGCATCGAGCTGCTCGGGCAGGTTCGCGGGGTCGTCGCCGAGGCCAAGCTGCTCCTGCTCACCGCCTACGCCGACACCGAGGTCGCGATCGCCGCCATCAACGAGATCGGCCTCGACCACTACCTGCTCAAGCCGTGGGACCCGCCGGAGGAACGGCTCTACCCGGTCCTCGACGACCTCCTGTCCGACTGGCACGCCGAGCACCCGGACCACTCGGCCGACGTCCGGGTCGTGGGGCACCGCTGGTCCGAGCGCGGCCACGAGGTCAAGAGCTTCCTGGCCAACAACCACGTGCCCTACACGTCGTTCGACGTCGAGCGCGACCCGGAGGGGGCGCGGCTGCTCGAGCTGTCGGGGGCCGCCGCGTCCGACCTGCCGCTCGTCCTCGTGCCCGACGGCGAGACGCTGCGCAGTCCGGCGATCGTCGACCTCGCGGCAGCGCTCGGGCTGCGCACCCGCGCCGAGCGCAGCCTCTACGACCTGTGCATCGTCGGCGGCGGCCCCGCCGGTCTCGCGGCTGCCGTGTACGCGGCCTCGGAGGGCCTGTCGACGATCGTCGTCGAGCACGCGGCACCCGGCGGCCAGGCCGGCCAGAGCGCGGCCATCGAGAACTACCTCGGCTTTCCCCGCGGCCTGTCCGGGGCGGACCTGACGCAGCGCGCCCTCGCCCAGGCCCGACGTTTCGGCGCCGAGCTCGTCGTCGCGCGCGACGTCACGGCGCTCGAGGCCCGCGGACCGGTACGGGCCGTGCGGATCGAGGGCGCCGACGACGTGGAGGCCCGCAGTGTCGTGCTCGCCACCGGCGTGTCGTACCGGCGCCTCGACGCCGAGGGCATCGACGCGCTCGTCGGCCGCGGCGTCTACTACGGCGCGAACGCCCGGGACGCGTCCCAGTGCGCCGGTGACGACGTGTTCGTCGTCGGCGCCGCCAACTCGGCCGGGCAGGCAGCGCTCAACCTGGCCCGCTTCGCCGGCGGCGTGACGCTGGTGGTGCGCGGCCCGAGCCTCGAGGCGTCGATGTCGGCCTACCTCGTCGACCGGATCCGTGCCCACCCCGCCATCGTGGTGCGGCTCGGCTGCGAGGTGGCGGCCGTCGCCGGTGACGGGCACCTCGAGGGGCTGGCGCTGCGCCACCGGCAGTCCGGCGCTGTCACGGAGGTCCCGGCGTCCTGGCTGTTCGTCTTCATCGGCGCCGAGCCCCGGACCGACTGGCTCGGGGACGACGTCGTCCGCGACGACCACGGGTTCGTCGTCACCGGAACGGATCTCGTCAACGTCCACGCGGGTAGGTCTGTCTCACAAGGCGTTCCGCAGTGGCCGCTCCGACGTGCGCCCTTCGCCCTGGAGACCAGCGTGCCGGGGGTCTTCGCCGCGGGCGACGTCAGGCTCGACTCGATGAAACGCGTCGCCTCCGCGGTCGGCGAAGGCGCCATGGCGGTCCATTTCGTGCACCGCTACCTCGCGACGGTCTGAGGAGGCTGCGGTGGTCACACGCACCGACCTGCGAGCGGTCCCGCTCTTCGACGGCCTGTCCGACGAGCAGCTCGACGAGCTCATCGAGGCCGGGGAGGAGGTGCGCGTCGACCCCGGCACGCTGCTCTTCCGCGAGGGCGAGCACGCCGACGCCTGGTGGGTGCTCCTCGACGGGGCCCTCGAGCTGTCGAGGCACAGCGGGCGCGAGGACGTCGTCGTCGGGCGCATGGACGTGCCGGGGCGATGGGCGGGCGGGTTCCGTGCGTGGGACGAGCACGGCGTCTACCTCGCGACGGCCCGCGGCCGCGAGACCGGCCGCGTCCTGCGCGTCCCGGCGGACCGGCTCCGGGCGCTCGCGGACGCGTGGTTCCCGTTCGCCGCCCACCTCGTCGCGGGTCTCTACGGCACGGCCCGCTCCATCGAGGCCACGGCCCGCCAGCGGAGCGCGCTCGTCACGCTCGGCACGCTCGCGGCGGGCCTGGCCCACGAGATCAACAACCCGGCCGCCGCCGCGACCCGCTCGGCCGCGGACCTCGAACAGGCGTGCGACGTGCTCCTCGAGTCCCTGCGGGGCATGGCCGTCCGAGCCGTGACGTCGGAGCAGTTCACGACGCTCGACGCGCTGCGCCGCGAGCTCAGGCCGGTGACGACGCTGCCCGACGCCCTCGTGCAGGCCGACCGCGAGGAGGCTCTCGGCGAGTGGCTCGAGGCGCGCGGGGTCGCCCGGGCCTGGGAGCTCGCGTCCTCGCTCGTGGCCGCCGGCGCCGACCCCGCCTGGTGCGAGCGCGTCGCCCGGGTCCTCCCTCCTCCCGCCGTCGGGCCGGGTCTGGCCTGGGTCGGCGCGACCGTCGACGTCGCAGCCCTCCTGCGCCAGGTGCGCGAGTCCACCCGACGCGTCTCCGAGCTCGTGTCGGCCATCAAGTCCTACTCGCAGATGGACCGTGCCTCGCTGCAGCGCGTCGACGTGCACGACGGCCTCGAGAGCACGCTGCTCGTCATGGGGCCGAAGCTGCGCGACGGCGTCACCGTGGTGCGCGACTGGGGGGAGGACCTGCCGGCGGTCGAGGGGCTGCCGGGCGAGCTCAACCAGGTGTGGACCAACCTCGTCGACAACGCCGTGGACGCGATGGACGGTTCGGGCACCCTCACGGTCAGGACGCGGTCCGAGGAGGGCTCGGTCGTCGTCTCGGTCCACGACACCGGCCCCGGCCTGGACGCCGAGTCCCTCGAGAGGGCGTTCGAGGCGTTCTACACGACGAAGGAGGTCGGGCGGGGCTCCGGCCTGGGGCTCGACATCGCGCGCCGCATCGTCGTCGACCGGCACGGCGGCACCATCGAGGTGGAGTCCCGCCCCGGGGACACGACGTTCCGGGTGCGCCTGCCGGTGGCCGGGACGCCCTGACGCTCGGAGGTCACCAGCCGCGGGCACGCCACTCCGGCAGGTGCGGTCGTTCGGCGCCGAGCGTCGAGTCGTCACCGTGCCCCGGGTAGAACCACGTGTCGTCCTCGTATTCGTCGAAGACCCGCGTCGTGACGTCCGCGATGAGCGCGTCGAAGCTCTGACCCTCGTTCCGCGTGTTGCCGACGCCGCCCGGGAAGAGGCTGTCGCCGGTGAACAGGTGCGTCCGCCCCGCGGGGTCCTGGGCGTCGGCGTAGGCGAGCGCCACCGACCCCGGGGTGTGACCGCGCAGGTGGACGACGTCGAGGACGACGTCACCGAACCGGACCGTGTCGCCCTGGCCGACCCGGTCGTCGACCGGCACCGGCAGGCCGTCGGCGTCCTCGGCCCCCGCGACGGTGCGCGCCCCCGTGGCACGGACCACCTCGGCGAGGGCCCCCACGTGGTCGCGGTGGCGGTGCGTCGTGACGACGACGTCGAGGTGCGGTTGTCCGCCGGCCCCCGCCGCGACGAGCTCGAGGACGCGCTCCGGCTCGGCCGCCGCGTCGACGAGCAGCTGCCGGCCCGTGGTGCGGCAGGTGAGCAGGTAGACGTTGTTGTCGAACGAGGACACCGACAGCTTGCGGATGGTCAGCCGGGGCAGCTCGCGGACCGCTGCGGGGCCGCCCGGCTCGACGTGGCCGGTGTACGGTGCGGCGCCGGGCACGGTCAGCCTCCGAAGGGCAGCGTCGGCAGGGGCCCGTCGACGACGACGCCGTCGGTCCGTCCACGGGCCAGCCAGAGGAGAACTCCGGCCCGGGGGCCAGAGACTCGGGTCGTCCCCGCTCCGAGGACGTGCTCGTCACCCTCGTCGGTCCGCAGGCGGACGTCCGGCGCGTCCTCGCCCGCGAGCCGCTCCACGGCGTCGGCGAGCAGCAGCTCGACGACGTCGGCGGGCGCGTCGGCGAACCGGAAGCCGGCATCGAGGTCGACGTGGTGGAAGACGAGCTCACGCAGGCGCAGGTACGGCACCGCTCCCACGGCGATCTCCGGCCCGTCGGGTGTGCGGTGCACCCGGATGCCGCCGTGGTCGGGGGCGAGCCGGTCCAGCTCGGCGGCGAGGCGTGCGGACGAGGCCCGCAGGTCCTCGGCCTGCGCCCTCAGCGAGCGCCCGGCACCGGCCTCGATGTCGGCGTCCCGGGCCTCGGTGCTGTCGTACATCGTGTCGGGGACCCCGGTCGTGGCGACCGACACCACGCGGGTCAGGGCGTCCGCGTTGCGGGCGAGGTGCGCGAGGACGTGACCGCGCGACCACCCCTCGCACAGTGACGGCCCGGCGAGGTCCGCGTCGGAGAGCCGGTCGACCGTGGCCAGCAGCCGGTCGGTCTCGGTGGCGACGTGCCGGGGCGTGACGTCACGACGGTGCATGGGAAGCCTCCTGGTGGTCCTGCGTGTCCGGGGTGTCCTGCGTGTCCTGGGTGTCCTTGGTGTCCTCGGTGTCGGGTTCCTCGTAGGGCTGCTGCTCGGGGCCCTCGGCGGCGTCCCCCGGGCGCCGGCTCGCCCGCTCGATGGCGAGGGCGGCCCCGACGAGCGCCAGGTGCGAGAAGGCCTGGGGGAAGTTGCCCACCAGGTGTCCGCTCCCGGGGTCGTACTCCTCGGAGAGCAGGCCGACGTCGTTGGCCAGGCCGACGAGCCGGTCCATGAGCGCCGTGGCCTCCTCGACGAGCCCGGCCCGCGCATAGGCGGTGACCAGCCAGAAGGAACACGCGAGGAACGGGTGCTCGTCGCCGGCCAGCCCGTCGACGCCGGTGCGCGTGCGGTAGCGCATGACGAGGCCGTCGCGCAGGAGGTCCTCCTCGACGGCCCGGATCGTGCCGACCATGCGGGGGTCGTCACCGTCGACGAAGCCGATGGAGGACAGCGTCAGCAGCGACGCGTCGAGCTCGGTCGTGTCGTAGTGCTGGACGAAGGTGTTGCGGGCCGGGTCGTAGCCCTTGGTCAGCACCTCCTCGCGGACCCGGTCGCGCAGCTCGCGCCAGAGGTCGACCGGCCCCTCGAGGCCGTACTCCTCGACCGCGCGGACGGCCCGGTCGAAGGCGGCCCACACCATGGCGCGGGAGTGGGTGAAGTGGCGCAGGGGGCCGCGGATCTCCCACAGCCCGTTGTCCGCCTCCTGCCAGTGCGTCGTGAGGTGGTTGACGAGGGCACGCTGCAGGCTCCACGAGTCGTCGCTCTCCTCGAGGCCGCGCTGGCGGGCGTGCTCCAGAGAGATCATGACCTCGCCCAGCACGTCGGTCTGGCGCTGGTCGACGGCGGCGTTGCCGATGCGGACCGGTCGCGAGCCCGCGTAGCCGGACAGGTGCGGCAGGGTGCGTTCGGGCAGGTCGCGGCCGCCGTCGACGCGGTACATGATCTGCATGTCCTGGGGGTCGCCGGCGACGGCGCGCAGCAGCCAGTCGCGCCACAGCGCCGTCTCGTCGAGGTAGCCGCAGCCGAGCAGGGCCTCGAGCGTCAGCGCGGCGTCGCGCAGCCAGCAGAAACGGTAGTCCCAGTTGCGTTCGCCGCCGACGTCCTCGGGCAGCGAGGTCGTCGCCGCCGCGACGATGCCGCCGGTCGACCCGTGCGTCAGGGCCCGCAGGACGAGCAGCGAGCGCGTCACCGCCGCGGCGTAGGGTCCGGTGTAGTGGCTCTGCGCGGCGTAGTTCTCGCTCAGGGCGAGGGTCTCCTCGATCCGGGCCCGGACGCGCAGCGGCGGCGGGATGGCCTCGTGGCTGCGGAACCACGTCGTCGAGAACGTCATCGTCTCCCCGGCGGCCACGTCGAACTCGTCGACGTGGTGGCCTTCCCGGGCATGCGGGAGCCGCGCACCGCGCAGGACGAGCATGTCGGGGCCGGCGATCGCCGTGATGATCTCGTCGGTGCGGCCCTCGCGGTCGTCGGTGTGCCGCATGACCCACGGTCGGGTGCGCCCGTAGTTGAAGCGCACCGTCCACTCGTGGCGCATCCGGACCGTCCCCTCGACCCCCTCGACGCGGCGCAGCACGTCGGAGCGACCGTCCCCGAGCGGCATGACGTCGGTGACGCGAACGGTCCCGGTGGACGTCACGTGCGTCGTCTCGAGGATGAAGGAGTTGCCGACGTAGCGACGCGTCGTCCGGGCGTCGGGGTCGGCCGGCGTGAGCAGCCAGCGGCCGTTGTCGGGGGTGCCGAGGAGCGCCGAGAAGCAGGCTCGCGAGTCGAACCGGGGTAGGCACAGCCAGTCGACCGAGCCCTTGAGGCTGACGAGGGCTGCAGTACCGAGGTCGCCGAGGACGGCGTAGTCCTCGATGGGCGTGGACCGCGGCGTGCTCATGGAGCGAGTATGCCGAACGGTGCCGGTGGCGCCGCGAGGCACTGTCGGTGGCCCGACCTAGCATGGGGCGCGTGACTGCTACGCCCTCCGGCACCTCCCACTCCCTCGTCGTCCGCGGCGCGCGCGAGCACAACCTGCGCGACGTCTCGGTCGACCTCCCCAGGGACAGCCTCGTCGTCTTCACCGGGCTGTCCGGGTC
>NZ_JBNDHY010000191.1:0-7870 GCF_056755315.1 Monashia sp. HAY1-2A | reverse complement strand
GGGTATGACTGCTCCTAGTCGAGCGAGAGGCCGCCGTCCTGCCAGCCGAGTCCGAGGAGTCGTCCATGTCCGACCAGTCCCGCGCTCGGCGCAGCCTCACCGTCGTCTACAACCCCCTCCGCGTCGACGACCTCGAGGACGCGCAGGCGACCGTCGCCAAGGCCTGCGCCGACGGCGGCTGGTCCGAGCCGCAGTGGGTCGAGACCACGGCGGAGGAGACCGGCGAGCGCCAGGCCCGCGATGCCGTGGAGGCGGGAGCGGACGTCGTGGCCTCGCTCGGCGGCGACGGCACGGTCCGCGCCGTCGCCTCGGCGCTCGTCGGGACGGACGTCGCCCTCGGCCTGCTCCCCGGCGGCACCGGCAACCTGCTCGCGCGCAACCTCGGGGTCCCCGTCGGCAGCCTCGAGGAGGCGGCGCGGGCACTCGTCGAGGGCCGGGACCGGCGCATCGACGTCGGCGCGGTGCGCCTGGCCGACGCCCTCCCCGAGCCGGAGTCGAGCCGGGCGACGAAGGACAGCCCCGCCGGGGTCGCGGACGACGAGGAGGTCTTCCTCGTCATGGCCGGGCTCGGCCTCGACGGCGAGATCATGGCCGACACCGACGAGACGGTGAAGGAGGCGGTCGGCTGGGTCGCCTACGTGCTCGCCGCCACCCGGAAGCTCTCGGGTCGCGGCTTCCCCGTCGAGGTGCGGGCCAGGGGTGGGGAGGGGGTCGTCGGCGCCCCCGAGGAGTCGGTCGTGCGGCACGCGCAGGCCGTCATCATCGGCAACTGCGGCACCCTTCAGGGCGGCGTCGAGCTCATGCCGGAGGCCGTCGTGGACGACGGCGTCCTCGATGCCGTCGTGCTCGCGCCCCAGGGAGCCTTCGGGTGGGCCTCGGTCCTCGTCGACGTCGCGACCCGCCACCGCGCCGGGCGCCGGAGGCTCGACCGGCTCGTGGCCCCCGACCTCACCGTCCTCGCGCGTCGCGCCGTGGAGGCCGAGATCGACGGCGACCCGGTCGGACCGCACCGCGCGATGACGGCGCGGGCGCTCCCGGGAGCGCTGGTGGTGCGCGGTGGCTGAGGCTCGCCCGGGCGTCGAGGCCCGCGAACGGCGCGAGGGCGAGGCAGTCCCAGCCCCACCGGGCCGATGGCGCCGGCTGCGCCGGGCCGTCGTGTTCGGCCTGGCCTTCGCCGTGCCCGTGACGGCGCTGGCCTTCATCGCCCGTGAGAAGTTCGTGCCGGTCATCCGTATCGACGAGGCCTCGATCCGCGCCGCCACCGACCTGACCCGCGCGCACCCGGCGTTCAAGACCTTCCTCGTCGCCTGGCAGGAGGCCACGCAGCCGAGGTGGCCCTACATCGCGGCCACCGGCCTGTGCATCTGGGTGTGGCGCCGGCACGGCCTGCGCAGCCGCGCCATCTGGGCGTTCGTCACGATGATGGTGGCCTGGAACCTCCAGCTCGTCCTCAAGGAGGTCGTCCGTCGGACCCGCCCGGTGGTCACCGACGCCGTCTCGCACGCGCCCGGCTACAGCTTCCCCTCGGGCCATGCCGCGAACGCGGCCGCGATCGCCACCGCGCTCGTCCTGCTCGTGTGGCCCGTCGTGTCGCCGCGGACGCGCCGGGTGGTGGTCACCGTCGGGGCGGTGGCCGTCCTCGTGACCATGGCCGACCGCGTCTTCCTCGGCGTGCACTTCCCGTCCGACGTCGTCGCCGGCCTGCTCTTCGGGACGGGGCTGGTCGGCGCCTCCTACCTCGGCTACCTCGGATGGAACCCCCGCACCCCTGACGACCCGCCGCCCCCGGAGGGCAGGACGGGTCCTGAGTCGAAAGGCACCCGGTGAACCGGTCGACGCTGCACCGATACGAGCTGCACCGATACGAGCTGCACCGATACGAGCTGGACCGGACCCGACCGGCCGTCGGGCCCGCGCTGCGCGACCTGGCGCTGCGCGTGCTCGGCCCGGCGATCGTCCTGTTCGCCGTCATCACCGGCATCGGCTTCTTCATCGAGGGGCCGCTCGGCGGTCTCCGGTCCGAGACTGCGGTCAACCGCGCGATCCAGGGCACCCGGACGAGCGCGTGGGACGCCGTGACCCTCGTGTGGTCGCACATCGGCAACACCGAGTACGTCATCGGCGTCTGCATCCTCGTCGCGCTTCTCGTGTGGTGGCGCACCGGGCAGTGGTGGTACGCGGTCGTCCCGGCCATCGCCATCGCCGCCCAGGCCAGCGTCTTCGTCGCGGCGACGATGATCACCGACCGCGACCGTCCGGAGGTCGCGCACCTCGACCCGGCACCGCCGACGTCGAGCTACCCGAGCGGACACGTCGGCGCGTCCACCGCGCTCTACGTGACCTTCGCGGCGATGGCCCAGCGCATCGAGACCCCGTGGCTGCGCCGCCTCGTGACGGTCGTGTGCCTCGTCGTGCCGGTCCTCGTCGGCTACGCCCGCCTCTACCGCGGCATGCACCACCTGACGGATGTCCTCGTCGGCCTGGCCAACGGGCTCGTCTGCTTCGTGCTCGCCTGGCTCTGGCTGCGGCGCGACGTCGGCGCCGCCGACGCGCCGGACGCGTGGGCCCCGGGGCGGACGGCGACGGCCACCCGCTGACGCGTCAGACTCGGGCCCGCCTCGCGCGCCCGAAGGAGTAGATGCCGAAGGCGATGAGGCCGAGCGCGACGAGCGTCAGCATCACCGGACCGCCCGGGGCGCCGAGCAGGCTGTGGAGCGCCCCGTCGAGGCCGGTGGCCTCGCTCGGGCGGTGGCGGACCGCGGCGAGCACGAAGAGGCCGCCGACGATGGCGAGGGCGACGCCCTTGGCGATGTACCCGAAGCGGCCCGCCTTCTCGACCCACGGGCCCGGGTGCGACTGGAGGTCGGTGAGGAACCGGCGCTTCCAGCCCTTGTAGACGTGGTAGACCCCGACGCCGATGACGACGAGGCCGACGATCCCCACGAGCCACTGCCCGGCCGGCTTGGACATGAGGGTGGCCGTGAGGTCCCGGGTCTGCGACGTGCTGTTCCTGCCCTGGTGGCCCCTCGCGTAGCTGAAGGCGGTCACCGACAGGGCGAGGTACACGACGGTCTTGGAAACCGCCTTGACCCGGTCGCCGGCCCCGCCGCGGGTCAGCGCCTCCGTCACCTGCCAGAGCGCGAGGCCGAGCCAGCCGAGGACGGCGACCCACAGGACGACCGTTCCGACGGGGTTGTCGGCCAGCGCCCTGAGGGCCCCCGACTGGTCCGGCCGGCCCGCGCCGGAGAGGGCGAGCTTGAGGGCGATGACACCGATGACGACGTGGAACACCCCGCTGACGGCGTAGCCCACCCGTGCAGCGCTCTCGAGCACCGGGTGGTCCCCGGCCCGGGTTGCGGCGAGCTTGACGTCGGTCACGTCCATCGGAGCCATCCTGTCGGTCGAGCGGAGCGGAGCGGGCATCGGCGAACATACCCGGCCCCGGCTCCCCGCGGACGCGGCGAGGACGCCGGTCCGTGGGCGCGGAGGTGGGTCTCAGGGCGACACTGCGAGCACCCGGAGCAGCTCCGGCCAGACGAGGCGTCCGAGCGCCCGGTCGGCCTCCTCGGTACCACCGCGGGCCAGCTGCAGGCCGCCGGTGGCGACCGGCTCGCCGGGCAGCACGACGCGGTGCCCGGCGTCGGGGTGGCTGACGACCGTGGTGGGCAGGTCGTACGCGGCGCGGCGCGCCTCGATGGCGCGCGCGGCGTCGAGCGAGGGCCACAGTCGGTCGTCCCCACCGGCGACGAGCAGGACGTCGCCGAAGAACCGCTCCACCGGGATCGTCGCTGCCGCAAGGGTGTCGGCCGGCGCGACGGCCAGGCTCCGGCGGTACAGGCCGACGTACTCGGGCGGGTCGCCGGAGATGTCGGCCTCGTCGTCGTACGGAACGAACGGCAGCGGCGCGCCCCCACGGCTCCACGACGCGTGCTGCGGGCGCAGCTCGCCGTCGGGCCCCGGGCCGACGTTGGCCCACGCGACGTGGCTGGGCGCGACCGCGACGACGGCGTCGACGCGCGGGTCCTCGGTGGCAAGGAGCAGGAACGCCTCGGCCGTCTTCGACGTCCCGAGGAGCACGACGCGGTCGCCGTCGGCGGCGAGCCGGTCGATGGCCGGAGCGAACGCCTCGAGGGGGTACTCCCAGATCGTGTCCGGGGTCCCCGGTGCGCCGAACCACTGGTAGGTCAAGGCTGCGGACACGCCCGCCGCGGCGAGCAGGCGGGCCCGCGGCGCCTCGACGCGTCCGCTCGAACCGGACAGGACGAGCACCCCGGTGCCGTTGCCGCCGTCGTGCGGCCGCGCGAGGACGCCCTCGGCATCAGGCAGCGGGTCGACCCGCACGGCGGCGAGGCCGGGTACCGAGGTCGGGTCGGACTGGGGACCACTCATGCCGACCACCCTAGGCACGCGCCGTCGCGCCTCGACGCTCAGCCGCCGAGGCGCTCGAAGCCCGTGACGGTGAGGACCGCGGCTCCGGCCTCGTCGCTGGCGGCGAGGTCGACGACGGCCCGGATGCCCCAGTCGCGGTCGCCGTCGGGGTCGACGACGACCTGCCGCAGCCGCCACTCACCCGGCACCTTCTCGACCTGGAGCAGCGCGGGGGAGCGGGCCTGCTGGTCGGTCGCGACGGCGTCGTGCTCGTCGTAGTAGGCGCCGAGCGCCTCGTTCCACGCGTCGGCGTCCATGACCACCGGACGCGGCGGGTCGGTCAGCTCGGCGACCCGGGCCTCGAGCTCGCCGAGCTGCTCCCACGCGTCGCGGGCGGCGAGCTCGACGCGGTGGAACATGGCGTTGCGGAGCATGACCGTGAAGGCCCGCTCGTTCGCGGTCAGTGGTCGGGCCGGTGGGGCGACCTCCCCGGACGGCCGCCCCGGAGCGGCGCCGTCGGCCGGGTTGACGAGGTCCTCCCACTCGTCGAGCAGGCTCGAGTCGGTCTGGCGCACCAGCTCACCGAGCCACTCGACGACGTCGTCGAGCTCGTCGTCGCGGTAGGCCTCGGGAACGGTGCGCCGCAGCGCCCGGTACGCGTCGGTGAGGTAGCGCAGGACGAGTCCCTCGGACCTCGACAGGCCGTAGTACGAGACGAACTCGGTGAACGTCATGCCGCGCTCGTACATCTCGCGCACGACCGACTTGGGGGACAGTGCGTCGGGGGAGATCCACGGGTGGCTCCGGCGGTACGCGGTGAGCGTCACCTCGAGCAGGTCGGCGAGCGGCTTGGGCCAGGTGACCTCCTCGAGCCGCTCCATGCGCTCCTCGTACTCGACGCCGTCGAGCTTCATCGCGGCCACCGCCTCGCCGCGCGCCTTGTACTCCTGGGCCCACAGCACCTGCCGCGGGTCCTCGAGGATCGCCTCGACGACGCTGACGATGTCGCGCGCGTACGTGTCGGACTCCCGGTCGAGGGTCTCCATGACGGCGAGGGCGAACGGTGCGAGCGGCTGGTTGAGGGCGAAGTCGCGCTGCAGGTCGATGGTCAGGGCGTGCCGGCGTCCCGACGCGTCGGCCGCGGGGAGCCGCTCGACGACGCCGGACGTGAGCAGCTCGCGCGCGAGGACGAGCGCGTGCCGCTGCAGGCGCCGCTGGTCCTTCTCCTCGTGGTGGTTGTCCGACAGCAGGCGAACCGCGTGGGCCACCGGGTTTCCCTCTCGGGCCAGCAGGTTGACGAGCATCGAGTGCGACACGCGCAGCCGCGGCTGGAGCGGCTCCGGCTCGCTCGTGATGAGCCGCTCGAAGGTCTCCTCCGACCAGCCGACGAAGCCGTCCGGCGCCTTCTTGCGCTGGACCTTCCGCTGTTTCTTCGGGTCGTCGCCCGCCTTCTCGACGGCCCGGAGGTTCTCGATGACGTGCTCCGGCGCCTGGGCGACGACCCAGCCCCGCGCGTCGAACCCGGCCCGCCCGGCGCGTCCGACGATCTGGTGGAACTCGCGCGCCTTGAGCAGGCGCTGCTTCGTGCCGTCGAACTTCGTCAGGCCGGTCAGCAGCACCGTGCGGATCGGCACGTTGATGCCGACGCCGAGGGTGTCGGTGCCGCAGATGACCTTGAGCAGGCCGTCCTGGGCCAGCTGCTCGACGAGCCGGCGGTACTTCGGCAGCATCCCGGCGTGGTGGACGCCGACGCCGTGGCGGACGAGGCGCGACAGGGTCCGTCCGAAACCGGAGCCGAAGCGGAAGCCGCCGATGCGCTCGGCGATGGCGTCCCGCTCCTCGCGGGTCGTCATCTTGAGGGCGACGAGGCTCTGGGCCCGCTCGAGGGCGGCCGCCTGGGTGAAGTGGACGACGTAGACCGGGGCCCGGTCCTGCTCGAGCAGCTGCTCGATCGTCTCGTGGATCGGCGTCGTGGCGTAGGAGAACTCGAGCGGCACCGGACGCTCGGTGCCGGTGATGACCGCGGTGGCCCGGCCCGTGCGTCGGGTGAGGTCGTCGCGGAACATCGTGACGTCGCCGAGGGTCGCCGACATGAGGACGAACTGCGCCTGCGGCAGCTCGAGGATCGGCACCTGCCAGGCCCAGCCGCGGTCGGGCTCGGAGTAGAAGTGGAACTCGTCCATGACGACGAGGCCGATGTCGGCGGCGGCGCCCTCGCGCAGCGCGACGTTGGCGAGGACCTCGGCCGTGCAGCAGATGATCGGGGCGTCGCCGTTGACCGTGGCGTCACCGGTGATCATGCCGACGTTGTCGGCGCCGAACTGCTCGCACAGCGCGAAGAACTTCTCCGAGACGAGCGCCTTGATCGGCGCCGTGTAGAAGGAGACGCGGTCCTCGGCGAGGGCGGTGAAGTGCGCGGCCGCCGCGACGAGGGACTTGCCGGACCCGGTCGGAGTCGCGAGGACGACGTTGGCGCCCGAGAGCACCTCGAGGAAGGCCTCCTCCTGGTGCGGGTAGAGCGCCAGCCCCTGCTCCGCGGCCCACTCGACGAACGCGTCGTAGAGCGCGTCGGCATCCGCGTCGGCCGGGATGCGCGCCTCGAGGTTCGTCGTCACCCGGCGAGCATGCCACCGGTCACCCCGCCGGCCGAATCGAGCCTAGGGTGGTTACGGGTCCCGCCCCGGTGGGAACGGAGAGCACGAGACGACGTGAGGCTCGACCGGAGTCCCCTGCGCCGAGGAAGGTGACGCTCATGGAGGCGAAGAAGACGTTCCTGTCGTGGCCGGTGGTCCGGCAGGTCCGCTCGGGAGACTTCCTCGGACGCGGCCCGGCCGTGACGTCCGAGCGCACCCGGTCGCTGGCGCCGCGCACGGCGACGGCCGACCGCGTCGTGCAGAGCGTCTGCCCGTACTGCGCCGTCGGCTGCGGCCAGAAGGTGTACGTCAAGGACGAGAAGGTCGTGCAGATCGAGGGCGACCCCGACTCGCCGGTGTCGCGCGGCCGACTGTGCCCCAAGGGCTCCGCGAGCGAGCAGCTCGTCAACAACCCGGGTCGCCAGCGGCACGTGCTCTACCGGCGGCCCGGCGGCACCGACTGGGAGCGGATGCCGCGGGCCACCGCCGTGGAGATGATCGCCCAGCGCTTCGTCGAGAGCCGGCGTGCCGGCTGGCAGGACGCCGACGAGCACGGCCGTCCGCTCCGGCGCACCATGGGCATCGCCTCGCTCGGCGGCGCGACGCTCGACAACGAGGAGAACTACCTCATCAAGAAGCTGTTCACCGCGGCGGGCGCCATCCAGATCGAGAACCAGGCCCGTATTTGACACTCCTCCACGGTCCCCAGTCTGGGGTCCTCGTTCGGACGCGGCGGCGCGACGCAGTACGTGCAGGACCTGTCCAACTCGGACTGCATCGTCATCCAGGGCTCGAACATGGCCGAGTGCCACCCGGTCGCCTACCAGTGGGTGACCGAGGCCCGTCTCAAGGGCGCGAAGGTCATCCAC
>NZ_JBNDHY010000190.1:0-7868 GCF_056755315.1 Monashia sp. HAY1-2A | reverse complement strand
CCCCGCCCCAAACCTGCGAGATCGGCGACGATACCCCCCCCCCTCCCCCCCCCCCTCTCGCATCGTCCGAACCTCGGCGTTTCGAGTCGGAACTGTCCGAAATGTTCGTAAACTGGATCGACCCACCAGCCCCACCGATGGAGTGCCATGACCGCGCCTGCCGGCGACCACGTCTTCGCCAGCGACGGACCGGTTCGCGTCCTCGTCGCCGACGACGACGCCGACATCCGAGACCTCGTCGAGTTCAAGCTCGTCCAGGCCGGCTACGCCGTGGAGGCGGTCCCGGACGGCGCGTCCGCGTGGGAGTCCTTCGAGGCCGACCCGCCCCAGCTCGTCGTGCTCGACGTCATGATGCCGGGCCTGTCCGGCATCGACGTGCTCCGCAAGATCCGCGAGAGCGACCACCCCGGTGTCCCGGTGCTGCTGCTCAGCGCGAAGTCCCGGGACTCCGACGTCGACACCGGGTTCGCGGTGGGTGCCGACGACTACGTCATCAAGCCGTTCAGCCCCCGCGAGCTGCTCCATCGCGTCAACGGCATGCTCGCCCGGGCCCGGTGAGGGCGCACTCGTGGTGACCATCGGCGCCCACCTGCTGCTCGGCGCCACGATCGCGGTCCTGGCCACCTGCCTGGTCCTCGTCCTCGTCGTCGTCGCCGTCCGGTCGCGCCGGCTGGGCCGCCAGAAGCGCGACGAGATGCTCCTCGCGCCCCTGCGCAGGCCGCTCATCGTCGTCGCGTCCGGCGAGGACGACGACGGCTCGGCCACCGAGCAGCTGACCTGGGCCACCGGCGTCACCCGCGACGTCCTGGACGAGGTCGTCGTCGACCTGCTGACGAAGATCCGCGGCCTGCCCGCCGAGCAGCTCGTGCAGGTGCTCACCGCCCACGGCGCCGTCGAGCGCGCCAAGGCCGACCTGGGCCACCGCTCGCTCGTCCGCCGGGCCAAGGCGGCCCAGATGCTCGGCCTCGCCGGCGGCCCCGACGCGGTGCCGCTCCTCGTCGAGGCCCTCGGCGACAGCACGGTCCAGGTGCGCAACAGCGCCGCCTACGGGCTCGGCCTCATCGGCGACGCGTCGGCAGCCGCTGCGGTTCTCGCGGCCACCGGCGCCGACAACGGCGGCATCCCCGCCAGCACGTCGGCCGAGACGCTGCAGTCGATGGGCGTCGGCATCTCGGGCGTCCTCGGCGCCGCCTTCGAGGACGACGCCGCGCGGACCCGCATGGTCGCCGCCCACGTCACCGGCGACCGCAGCTTCACCCGGGGCCTGCCGGCGCTGCGCCGGCTGCTCGCGACCGACCCCGACCTCACCGTCCGCGAGACGTGCGCGACCGCGATCGGCCGCCTCGGCCGCGACGAGGACGTCGCCGTGCTCGCGCGCCACGTGGCCGGTGACGAGCCGCTGTCCCTGCGCCGGGCCTGCGCCGCGGCGCTCGGTGACCTCGGCGAGGCAGCCGCCGTGCCGGTGCTCGCCACGTTGCTCGACGACCCCGACCCGCGCCTGGCCGAGATCGCGGCCTCCGCGCTGATCGGGCTCGGCACGGACGGCCACGCCGCGCTCGCCGGCCGGGAGGACACCCCGCCGGTCCGCGCCGCCCGCACCGTGGCCGAGCTCCAGCGGGCGTCGGCGTGACCGGCGTCGTCGAGGGCGTGCGCTCGGCCGTCGTCTGGCTCATGGACGTCACGAGCATCCCGATCCTCGTCTACTTCCTCCTCATCAACACCTCGCTCGTCGTCCTGATCGCCTTGGCCTACCTCGAGTTCCGGGCCCAGGAGCGCCGACGCGCGACGGCCGTGGAGTGGCAGGGCGCGGGCCTGGCACCGGGCGTCTCGCTCCTCGTGCCGGCCTACAACGAGGAGGCCGGCATCGTCACGGCGGTCAAGTCGTTCCTCACGCTGCGCTACCCGCGGCACGAGGTCGTCGTCGTCGACGACGGCAGCACGGACGCCACCTTCGAGCGCCTCCGGGAGGCGTTCGACCTCGTCGAGGTGCCCCGGGTCCTGCCCCACGAGGTGCCGATCCGGGCGCGCATCCTCGGCGTCCACGTGCCGCGCGACGGCCGCACCCGCCTCGTCGTCGTCCGCAAGGAGAACTCCGGCCGCTCCGAGGCCATCAACGTCGCGATCAACGCCGCCACCGAGCCGCTCGTCGCGATGATCGACGGCGACTCCGTCCTCGAGCCCGACGGCCTGCTCCACGTCACGCGCCCCTTCGCCGACGACCCGACGCGCATGGTCGCCACGGGGGGCGCCATCCGCCCGGTCAACGGCAGCCGCGTCATCGCCGGCCGCATCGTGCGGGTCGAGATGCCGCAGACGTGGCTGCCGCGCATCCAGCTCGTCGAGTACCTGCGCGCCTTCCTGCTCGGCCGCACCGGCTGGTCGCGGCTGGGCTCCCTCATCCTCATCAGCGGGGCGTTCGGGCTCTTCCGTCGCGACGTCGTCGTCGAGGTCGGCGGCCTCGACCCGGACAGCATCGGTGAGGACTTCGAGCTCGTCATGCGCATCCACAAGCGCCTGCGCGACGAGGGGCGCGACTACCGCATCGAGTTCGTGCCGGAGCCGGTGTCCTGGACCGAGGTCCCGGTCACCGCGAAGGTGCTGCGCAACCAGCGGCGTCGGTGGCACCGGGGCCTCTGGGAGACCCTCTGGGCCTACCGCTCGATGCTCTTCCGCCCCAGGTACGGACGCGTCGGCTGGGTGGCCCTGCCCTACTACTGGCTCTTCGAGCTGTTCGCGCCGCTGCTCGAGCTCTTCGGGATCGTCATCGTCCCGCTGGCACTGCTGCTCGGGGTCGTCGACATCCCGTTCGCGCTCCTGTTCCTCGTCCTCGCCTACGGCTACGCGGTTCTCGTCACGCTCGCGGCCATGCTCGTCGACGAGTGGGCCTTCCACAAGCAGGACCGGTGGCAGGCGCTCGGCCTCACGGTCGTCGCGTCGGTCCTCGAGAACGTCGGCTACCGCCAGGCGACCGTCTGGTGGCGGCTTGAGGGCTGGTGGGCGAGCCTGCGCGGCAAGAAGCACGTCTGGGGCGTCATGACGCGGACGGGCTTCGACGAGGGTCCCGCGTGAACGTCGGGCTGCGGCCCTTCACGCGCAGCTCCGTCGGCACGCAGATCCGGATCTTCGTCGGCATCATCGTCGCGCTGGTCACGGCCGGCGCGGTGGTGTCCGTCGTGACGATCCAGATGCAGAGCCAGTCGGTCCGGGCACTCACCCTCGTGTTCGAGCCGGCCAACGACGCCAACAACGACGTCGTCCTGTCGATGACCCAGGCGCACGGCGCGTGGCAGCTGGCCGCCGTCGGCCGCCCGCCGACCCTGCCGGCCGACGGCTACCGTTCGACGGTCCAGGCCGACCTCGACCGTCTCCTCGAGGCCATCCGCCAGCCGGAGCTGCCCCGGGAGGACGTCGCCGGGTACGAGCGCCTCGCCGCCGCGCAGCGCCAGGCGGCCACCCGGTGGTTCCAGGAGGTCGAGCGCGCCGAGGCCGTCCGGGGAGCCGGGGCAGGGGTGCCACCTGCCACCCAGGCCGTCGTGGAGGGCGCCTACTCGACGTTCCTGGGCGCCAGCACCGCCCTCGGGGTCCAGGTGCTCGGTGACCGCAACGAGGCGCGCATCGACTCCCGCAACGGCACGAGCCTCGCCTCCGACGTCCTCATCGGCGTCACCGTCGTCGTCGTCCTCCTCCTCGTCGCGGCGGGGTTCGGCATGGACCGCGCGGTGGGGCGGCCCATCGCCCGGCTGCGCGAGGTCGTGCGCCGCCAGGCCGAGGACGACGTCATCGCCATGGCCAACCAGGAGGAGGGCGCGCTCGAGGTGCGGATGCTCGCGCGCGACTTCAACGACCTGACCCGCGCCAACGCCCGGCTCGTCGACCAGCAGGCGGCCGTCCTCGAGATGCAGGAGCTCGTCCTCGACGTCGGGCGCCGGGTCCGCGCGGCGAGCGATGTCACCGAGGCGCTCCAGCGGGTGTGCGCCCGCCTCGGCGTCGGGCTCGGGGCGGACCGCGTCCTGCTCTACACCCTGGCCGACGACGGGCAGAGCATCGAGGACCGTCTCCAGTGGTGCGCCGGTGACCTGCCGGACCTGCCCCCGCTGCCGCGCTCGCTCGCCCAGCAGATCGGGACCGTCAACGACGAGCTGCGCCGCGATGCCGGCTTCTTCGACCTCGGCGACCTCCTCGCGCACGAGGCCTACCAGGACGAGCGCGCCCGCGCCTTCCACCGGGCCACGGGCGCGCGGTCGCTGCTCATGCTTCCCGTCGGCACCGGGGGCCGCGGCCTCGGCATCATCGCGATCATGATGGTCGACGGGCCGCGCCGCTGGCACCGGCACGAGATCCAGGCGGCACAGCAGTGCGCCGCCATCGCCGCCCAGTCGATCATCACCCTGCGCCTGACGCTCATGCAGGAGGAGCAGGTCCGCCGCCTCACCGAGCTCGACCGGCAGAAGACCGACTTCATGGCCACCATCAGCCACGAGCTGCGCACGCCCCTGACGTCGATCTCCGGCTACCTCGAGCTGCTCACCGACGGCGACTTCGGTGACGTCAGCCAGGGCCAGCACGTGGCCCTGGAGATCATCGGGCGCAACGCCACGCGCCTGCGTGGCCTCATCGAGGACCTGCTGGTCCTCAACAAGATCGAGGCGAGCGGCCTGCAGTCCGTGGCCGAGGACGTCGCGGTCGCCGACCTGCTCGCCACCGTGGCCGAGACGATGGAGCCGGTCGCGGTCGCGGGCGGTGTCGAGCTCGTCTGCCACGCCGTGGCGCAGGACCTCGTCGTGCACGTCGACCGTGGCCAGCTCGAGCGCGCCCTCATCAACCTCGGCTCGAACGCCGTGAAGTTCACGCCCGAGGGCGGGCAGGTGGTCCTGTCGGCCGAGCGGGCCGGCGACTCGACGATCGTGTCCGTGCGCGACACCGGCATCGGCATCCCGGCGGCCGACCTCGCCCGGCTGTCCGAGCGGTTCTTCCGCGCCGGCAACGCGACCGCCGCCGCCATCCCGGGCACGGGCCTGGGCCTGGCCATCGTGCGCGCCATCGTCGAGGGACACGGCGGCGAGCTCGTCATCGCCTCGGTCGAGGGGGAGGGCACGACGATGCAGGTGGTCCTGCCGGTCGCCCAGCCCGCGCACCTCGACGTCCTCGCGGACGCCTGACGCCGGCATCCCGGCGGCCCCGCGGCACTCCGTCGGCATCGCGTCGGCATCGCGTCGGCATCGCGTCGGCACCGCGTCGGCACCGCGTCGGCACCGCGTCGGTACTGCCCCGGAGGCACCGCCACGGCGGGAATGCCGACCGCCCGGCACGCGTTTGGGAGGACGTGTGCCCTTCTGGCACACTCTTGCTTCGGACCGGTTCACGGCAGAGCGACCCACCAGGGTGGCGAGCGAGGACACCGACCCGGCCGACAACCTCGAGGAGACGATTGTGAAGAAGGACCTTCACCCCACCTACGTGGAGACCACGGTCACCTGCACCTGTGGCAACACGTTCACGACCCGCAGCACCGCGACCTCCGGCCAGATCTCGGCCGACGTGTGCTCCCAGTGCCACCCGTTCTACACGGGCAAGCAGAAGATCCTCGACACCGGTGGCCGCGTGGCCCGGTTCGAGGCCCGGTACGGCAAGAAGGCCGCCAAGTAGGTCTCCCGCACGCCGGCCCCGCGACGTCCGTCGCCGGGGCCGGCGTTCGTCGTCCTCGGCCCTTCAGAGCCCACGCCACCGACCAGGCAGGAGAGCCCGGTGCTCGACTCCGTGCAGTCCGTCCTCGACGAGTACGCCGACCTCGAGACCCGCCTCGCCGACCCCGGCGTGCACACCGACCAGGACCTCGTCCGGACGCTGAACAAGCGCTACGCGGCCCTCGCCCCGACCGTCGCAGCGGCGCGCGCGTGGCGGTCGGCCCGTGACGACCTCGATGCCGCGCGCGAGCTCGCGGCCGAGGACCCCGGCTTCGCCGACGAGGTCCCGGCGCTCGAGGCGGTCCTCGCCGAGGCCGAGGAGCACCTGCGCCGGATGCTCGTGCCCCGCGACCCCGACGACGACCGCGACGTCATCCTCGAGGTCAAGGCGGGGGAGGGCGGCGACGAGTCGGCGCTGTTCGCCGGCGACCTGCTGCGCATGTACCTGCGCTACGCCGAGCGGCGGGGCTGGCGCACCGCGGTCGAGGATGCCACCGAGAGCGACCTCGGCGGCTACAAGGACGTCCGCGTCTCGATCAGGACCAGGGGTACCCCCGGCCTCGGGGAGGGGCCGTGGGCGCGGCTCAAGTACGAGGGCGGCGTCCACCGCGTCCAGCGGGTCCCCGTGACCGAGAGCCAGGGCCGCATCCACACCTCCGCGGCCGGCGTCCTCGTCATGCCCGAGGCCGAGGAGGTCGAGGTGAGCGTCGATCCGAACGACCTGCGCATCGACGTCTACCGGTCGAGCGGCCCGGGCGGCCAGAGCGTCAACACGACCGACTCGGCCGTGCGCATCACGCACCTGCCCACCGGCCTCGTCGTGTCCTGCCAGAACGAGAAGTCGCAGCTGCAGAACAAGGAGGCCGCCATGCGCGTCCTGCGGGCGCGGCTGCACCAGGTCGCGCAGGACGCCGCCGACGCCGAGGCGTCCGCGGCGCGACGCTCGCAGGTGCGCACGGTCGACCGCAGCGAGCGCATCCGCACGTACAACTTCCCTGAGAACCGCATCTCCGACCACCGCACCGGTTTCAAGGCCTACAACCTCGACGCCGTTCTCGACGGCGACCTCGACCCGGTCGTGCAGTCCGCCCTCGACGCCGACGAGGCCGCCAAGCTCGCCGCCCTCGCCGAGGGGTCCGGAGGGTGACCGACCTGCGCACCGGCGTCCGGGCCGCGGCGCAGGCGCTCGCGGACGCGGGGGTGCCCTCGCCCGAGGCCGACGCGCTCGAGCTCGCCGCCCACGTGCTCGGGCTCGACACGGGCGAGGTGCGCCGGCAGATGGTCCTCGGCGGCACGAGGCTGCCCGACGCGTTCGAGCGGCTCGTCGAGGAGCGGGCCGCGCGGGTGCCGCTGCAGCACCTCACCGGCCGCGCGCACTTCCGCCGGCTGACGCTGTCCGTCGGGCCGGGCGTGTTCGTCCCTCGCCCCGAGACCGAGGTGCTCGTCGAGCTCGCGCTCGCCGAGATCGACCGTCTCCTCCTCGCCACCGCCCCTCCTCCTTCTCCTCCTCCTCCTCCCGCTCCTCCTCCCGCTCCCGCACCGAACGAGTCGTTCGGTGCCGAAAGCGCCGGTGCACCGACGCGTCCGGGCCCTGCCGACGCGTCCGGGACCGAACGAGTCGTTCGGGTCGTCGACCTCTGCTCGGGGTCGGGCGCCATCCCGCTCGCCGTCAAGGACGAACGGCCCGCCGTCGCCGTGCGGGCCGTCGAGCTGTCACCGGAGGCGCACGCCTGGTCGGTGGCCAACCGGGACCGGCTCGGTCTCGATGTCGACCTCGTCCGGGGCGACGCCTCGGGCCCGTGCCTGTGCGACTGGGAGGGCGGGGTCGACGTCGTCACCGTCAACCCGCCCTACATCCCGCTCGGCCAGGTGCCGCTCGACCCCGAGGTCCGCGACCACGACCCCGCTCTCGCGCTGTACGGCGGTAGCGAGGACGGGCTGGCCATCCCGCTCGCCGTCGCACGCCGGGCCGCCGACCTGCTGCGCCCCGGTGGCCTGCTGCTCGTCGAGCACGCCGACTCGCAGGGGATCAGCCTCCCCGAACGGCTGACGCGCACCGGGCTCTGGGTCGAGGTCACCGACCACGAGGACCTCGCCGGCCGGCCCCGGGTCACCACCGCCCGCCGCGCCTGACGCGTCTGACCCGCCTGACGCGTCAGCCCCGCACCGAGCGCGACCCACTCC
>NZ_JBNDHY010000189.1:0-7842 GCF_056755315.1 Monashia sp. HAY1-2A | reverse complement strand
TCCGTCGTCGGCAGCGTCAGATGTGTATAAGAGACAGGGGTTCTCGTGGGTCAGAGCCGCTCGAAGCCTCGGCGTCGCTCCCAGTCGGTGACGGCGGCGTTGAACGCGGCGATCTCGACGTCGGCGGCGTTGACGTAGTGCCCCACGACGTCGGCGCCGAAGACCGTGCGGGCCAGCGTCGACCCGTCGAGCAGGTCGCGGGCCTCCTGGAGCGTCGAGGGGACGCGCAGCTTGTCCGAGGTGTAGGCGTTGCCCTCGAAGGCGTCCTCGAGGACGAGCTCCTGCTCGATGCCGTGGAGGCCGCCGGCGAGCATCGCGGCGACGCCGAGATAGGGGTTCATGTCACCACCGGGCACCCGGTTCTCGACGCGCATCCCGGCACCGTGACCGACCACCCGCAGCGCGCAGGTGCGGTTGTCGTGACCCCAGGCGACGGCCGTCGGGGCGAAGCTGCCGGGCTGGAACCGCTTGTAGGAGTTGATGTTCGGAGCATAGAAGTACGTGAACTCGCGCATCGTCGCCAGGACACCGGCGATGAACTGGTCGAAGACGGCGCTCTGCCCGTGCGGGCGCGCGTCGTCGGCGAAGACGACGCCGCCGTCGAGACCACGCAGGGACAGGTGGACGTGGCACGAGCTGCCCTCGCGCTCGTCGTACTTGGCCATGAACGTGATCGACTGGCCGCGCCGGGCCGCGATCTCCTTGGCGGCGTTGCGGTAGATGACGTGGTTGTCACACGTGGGGACGACCTCGTCGTAGAGGAAGGCGATCTCGTGCTGGCCGAGGTTGCACTCCCCCTTGGCCCCCTCGACCGTGGCTCCCGCCGCGTACATCTCGTTTCGGATCTCGCGCAGCAGCGGCTCGACGCGGTCACCACCGAGGATCGAGTAGTCGACGTTGTACCGGTTCGCGGGCGTCAGGCCGCGGTAGCCCTGGTCCCACGCCCGGTCGTAGGAGTCCTCGAAGACGATGAACTCCAGCTCGGTGCCGCAGTAGGCGCGGAAACCCATCTCGGCCGCCCTGTCGACCTGGGCCTTGAGGACCTGGCGCGGCGACTGGCGCACCGGGCCGCCACCGTCGAGCCACGCCAGGTCGCACTGGATCGTCGCCGAGTGCGGCGCTCCGGGCGTGCGGCGCAGCGTGGACAGGTCGAGGTCGAAGAGCATGTCGCCGTAGCCGCGCTCCCACGACGAGATGGCGTAGCCGTCGACCGTGTTCATGTCGACGTCGACGGCGAGCAGGTAGTTGCACCCCTCGGTGCCGGCCTCGAGCACGTGGTCGAGGAAGTAGTGCCCGTGCAGGCGCTTGCCGGCAAGGCGGCCCTGCATGTCGGTGAAGGCGACGACGACGGTGTCGATCCGGCCCGTGCCGATCTCGTCGCGCAGCTGGTCCAGGGTGAGCGTCGGGGCTGCTGCCATGTGCAGGTCCTATCCGATGAGTCCGCGCAGGAGCGCCGAGGTGGCGTCGCAGTGCTCCTCCATGACGGCCCGGGCACGCTCCGGGTCGCCCTGCAGGATCGCCGCGACGATGTCGTGGTGCTGGGTGTTCGAGTGCTCGATGTTCCGGCTCAGGACCGGGATCGCGGTCAGCATGTCGTGCAGCGCCGCCTGGGCCCGCGTCACGGCGTCGACGAGCATCGGCGAGCCGGACAGCGTCGCGATGGCCAGGTGCAGGCGCGAGTCCGCGACCCGGTGGGCCGCGTCGTCGGCCGCCTCGTCGACGGCGCGCAGGCTGTCGGCGAGCCACGCGCGCTGGTCCCCCGCGAGCGGCTGCGACGCCGCGAGCCAGGCGGCGCCCGGCTCGACGACCCGGCGGAAGGTCAGCGCGTCGACCATCGCCGCACCGCTGCGCACCGGAGCGGCCCGGCGCTCCCACGTCGCGGCGTGGACGGCGCCGTCGTAGGTCACCCACGTGCCGCCGCCGCGACCGCGCCGGGTCGTGACGAGTCCCGACTCGCGCAGCGCCGCGATGGCGTCACGCAGCGTGTTGCGCCCGATGCCCAGCCGCTCGGCCAGCTCGCGCTCCGGCGGCAGCTGCTCGCCGTCGGGGAGGACCCCGAGCCGGATCGCCCGCGCCAGCTGCTCGACGGCGTGCTCGAAGGCGTTGCCGGACGCCGGACGCAGGACCGCGTCCGGCAACGCCGTCAGGCCCAGCGGCTGGGGCGTCTGGGCTCCCCCGACGGGCTCCATGTCAGCCGAAGATCTCCGCGGCCGGCTTGGTGTCGTGCCCCGCGGGCACGTCCCGCATGAAGTGCCGGCGACCACCGGCGAACCACGCCACCGTCGAGAAGACGACGACGACGCCGACCGCGACGGGCGCGTAGTTGAACGTGTCCACCGTGACCGGGCTCGCCGGCGGGAGCATGAAGAGCACGACGATGAAGACGACCCACGCGACCGAGACCCAGCCGATGGGGGCGCTCCAGCGGCCGAGGTTCCACCGGCCCGGCCGGAAGTCGGAGTTGCGGCGGCGCAGGAACACCGGCACGACGTAGGCGATGTAGAGGCCGATGACCGCGATCGAGGTGACCGCGAGGTAGGCGGTCGTAGAGGCGAGCGCGGGCGCCGTCAGGACGACCGAGCACCCGACGCACAGCCAGATGGAGTTCGTCGGCGTCCCGGTGCGGGGGTTGACCTGCGACCACCACCGCGACCCCGGCAGCGCGTTGTCGCGCGAGAACGCGTACGACATGCGCGAGTTCGCGGTGACCGAGGCCATGCCGCAGAAGAACTGGGCGACGGCGCAGATGAAGACCAGGAAGATCCCGAGCGAGCGACCCGCCGCGTCGATGAAGATCTGGGCGGGCGGCAGGCCGATGTCGGTGTGCAGCGCGCCGTCGTAGCTCT
This sequence comes from Monashia sp. HAY1-2A, assembly GCF_056755315.1. NCBI lineage: Bacteria > Bacillati > Actinomycetota > Actinomycetes > Micrococcales > Intrasporangiaceae > Intrasporangium > Monashia sp. HAY1-2A. The sequence continues at coordinate 4,996 of NZ_JBNDHY010000189.1, read as the reverse complement.
GGATCGCGGCCGTGACCGCGACGAGCAGCACCCAGCCGGCGAGGATCGACACCCACACGCTGCGGACGATGCCCTTGGGGGCCTCGACCGACGCGTTCTTCGTCTCCTCGGCGACGTGGGCCGACGCGTCGAAGCCGGTGTAGGTGTACTGCGCCATGAGCAGGCCGATGAGGAAGGCGTAGAACGGCGCGCCCCAGCCGGTGCGGTTCTCGAAGTGGGTGAAGGTCCATGAGAGGTCCTGGTGCTTGTCGGGCACGACGACGAGCACGCCGACGATGACGGCGACGCCGACGAGGTGCCACCACGCGCTGACGTTCGACAGCACCTTGACGAGGTCGACGCCGAACGTGTTGAGCAGCCCGTGCAGGACGATGACGACGAGGAACGCGACGAACGTCGACCCCGCCGTGACCTGCAGGTCGACGACGAGGCTGAGCAGCGCCATCCAGGTGACCGCGGCGCCGTAGTCGATGGCCGCGGTGACGGCGACCTCGCCGAGGAAGTTGAACCAGCCGACGTACCAGGCCCAGACGCGCTTGTTGCGGCGGGCGAGGCGCCCCGCCCAGAAGTAGAGGCCGCCGGCCGTCGGGTACACCGAGCAGACCTCGGCCATCGCCAGCGCGACGCAGAGGACGAAGACGCCGACGAGCGGCCAGCCGATGGAGATCGCGACGGGGCCGCCGGCGTTCATGGCGATCGCGTAGCTGGTGATGCAGCCGGCGAGGATCGAGATGATCGAGAACGAGACGGCGAAGTTCGAGAACCCCGACATGCCGCGGTGCAGCTCCTGCTTGTAGCCGAGCGACGCGAGCAGACCCTCGTCGTCGTGGTGGTCGGCGGACGCGGCGGCGGCCGGACCGGGCCGTGTGTGGAGCGGTGTGTCGAGCGGCGGATCGAGTGGAGGACCGACGGGAGGGGACGGAGGAACGCTCATGCACTACCTCGCAAACATCAGGCGGCGGACCTTTGCCCGCCGCATCATGTGATGCGTGGCATCAAATACCCGCAGAAGCGGCGGCGTCAATGGTTCCGCTTCAAACCTTTTCCGCCGGCCTTCGCTGACAGGCGAGCCTCGGTGGGCGGGTCCTCTCCCGTCGGCGGCGACGCGGCGTCAGACGAGGCGCGTCATCCAGCCGTGGGCGTCCTCCGCGCGGCCGTACTGGATGTCGAGCAGCGCGGAGCGGATGGCCTCTGCGTAGCGGTCCTCGTGGCCCTCGCGGCGGTGGTCGACCGAGCCGCCGTCCCAGCGCAGCTCGCCCACCGGGGTGATGACGGCCGCCGTGCCGCACGCGAAGATCTCGACGATCTCGCCGCTCGCGGCGCCCTCCTTCCACTCCTCGATGGGGATGCGCCGCTCCTCCGGCTCGAGGTCGAGCTCCTTGGCGATCTCGAGGATGGAGCTGCGGGTGACGCCCTCGAGGATCGTGCCGGTGAGCTCGGGCGTGATGATGCGCCCGTCCTTCGTCACGAGGAACAGGTTCATCCCGCCCAGCTCCTCGATGTAGGTGTGCGTGGAGGAGTCGAGGAACACCGCCTGGTCGCAGCCGTGCTCGATGCCCTCGAGCTGGCCGGCGAGCGACGACGCGTAGTTGCCGCCGCACTTGGCGGCGCCGGTGCCACCCGCACCCGCACGCGCGTACTCGGTCGAGATCCACAGCGTCACCGGCTTGAGGCCGCCGGGGAAGTACGCGCCGGCCGGCGAGGCGATGACCGAGAAGGTCACCTGCTGGGCCGGGCGGACGCCGAGGAAGGCCTCGGAGGCGAACATGAACGGGCGCAGGTAGAGGCTCTTCTCCCCCGCGTCGCCGGCCGGCACCCACTCCTGGTCGACGGTGACGAGCTGGCGCAGCGACTCGATGAAGTCGGCCTCGGGCAGGACCGGCAGGGCGAGGCGCCGGGCCGAGCGGGCGAACCGGGCCGCGTTGGCCTCGGGACGGAAGGTCCAGATCGAGCCGTCGGCGTGCCGGTAGGCCTTCATGCCCTCGAAGATCTCCTGCGCGTAGTGCAGGACGGCGGCGGCCGGGTCCATCCGGAACGGACCGTACGGCTGGACCCGGGCGTTGCCCCACCCGGCGTCGGCGGACCAGTCGACGAGGACCATGTGGTCGGTGAAGACCTTGCCGAAGCCGGGGTTCCGGAGGATCTCCGCGACGCGCTCGGGCGGGGTGACGTCGTCGCGACGCGTGACCTCGAAGGACAGCTGGGTCATGTCAAACCTCCACGGGAGCCGGTCGGCGGTGATCCACTGCAGGCTATCGCCCACATGGTGAGACGGCGAAGCCGGGCCGGTCGACCGGCCCGGCCTCGTCCTGGAGTCGTGGGGACTCGTCGGAAGTCGTCGAGAGTCAGGAGTCGTCGACGACGTCAGAGACGGCCGGCGATGGCGTCACCGACGGCCGAGGTCGAGCGCGGCGCGTCGCCGCGCTCGGCGAGGTCCTCGGCGACGGCCGACTCGATGCGGGCCGCGTCGGCGTCCAGGCCGAGGTGCGCGAGGAGCATGCCCGCCGACAGGATCGCCGCGGTCGGGTCGGCCTTGCCCTGGCCGGCGATGTCGGGGGCCGACCCGTGCACCGGCTCGAACATGCTGGGCGTGGTGCGCGCCGGGTTGATGTTGCCCGAGGCCGCGAGGCCGATGCCGCCCGCGATGGCGGCGGCGATGTCGGTGAGGATGTCGCCGAAGAGGTTGTCGGTGACGATGACGTCGAAGCGGCCGGGGTCGGTCGCCATGAAGATCGTCGCCGCATCGACGTGCTGGTAGGCGGTCTCGACCTCGGGGAACTCGGCCCCGACCTCCTCGACGGTGCGCCGCCACAGGTGGCCGGCGTGCGTCAGGACGTTGTGCTTGTGCACGAGGGTCAGGTGCCGGCGCGGGCGGGCCTGGGCCCGGGCGAAGGCGTCGCGGACCACACGCTCGACGCCGTAGCGGGTGTTGACGCTGACCTCGGTCGCGATCTCGGCCGGGGTGCCGACGCGCAGCCCGCCACCGTTGCCGGCGTACGGGCCCTCGGTGCCCTCGCGGACGACGACGAAGTCGATCCCGTCCGGCGCGACGCGGGCGACGTCGAGGGGGCTGGCCACCCCGGGGAACAGCTTGGCGGGGCGCAGGTTGACGTAGTGGTCGAGGGCGAAGCGCAGGGGCAGCAGGACACCGCGCTCGAGGACGCCGCTCGGCACGCTCGGGTCCCCGATGGCCCCGAGCAGGATGGCGTCGTGGCCGCGCAGCTCGTCGAGGACCGAGTCGGGCAGCGTCTCGCCGGTGGCGTGCCACCGGCGGGCACCGAGGTCGTAGTCGGTCGTCGCGAACTTCGGCCCGCTCGAGCCGGTGGCGGCGTCGAGGACCTTGAGCGCCTCGCCGACCACCTCGGGACCGATGCCGTCACCTCCGATGACGGCGATCGAGTAGGCATCCTTGACCTGCGTCTCTCCCATGCTGCAAGCCTAGAGGCCGTCTTGTGATGTGGAACGCTCGTCTCATGTCCTGAGCACGACGAAGGCCCCCGCCCGGGTGTGCGGGGGCCTTCGTCGACGGACTTCGGCGGAGCTCAGTCCTCCGTGTGGCCCTGGTCGCGCAGGTCCATCGACTCCTGCAGCGCCTGTCGGGCGGCCATGGCGTCATCGCTCATGGGGATCACATCCTTCGTGCCAGTTCATGTGTGGTCTCAGGGCTCGAGCCCGGGTGGGCGAACCGTCAGCGATGGGGAACGCGGGATCTCCGCGGCGAGGTCGCTGACTACTGGGACTCGCCGCGGCTGGCGATGAGGAGTACGAGCTGCCGCGTCATGCGTTCGACGGTACGCCTGGCTACTGGGGGGTAAAGGGGGTTTCCAGAAACTGAGACGCGACGTCCGGCATCCGTGCAGGAGGACGACGGGCGTGTGGCGCAGGCGACGCGGGGACGGCCACCCGCTCCGGCCTCCCCCGCTCGACAGGTCCCGCGCCGTACGCTCGGCGCGTGAGCGCTGACCACGAGCCGGGGCCCGCGCCCGCCGCGGACAAGACCTCGCAGCCGACCGCGGAGCCGACCACGGAGCGGACCACGGAGCCGGGCCCGCACCCGTCCGCGCACCCGACCCCTGCCGGGCACGCGGTGCACCTCGCGCACGCGGTGCACCCGGAGCAGCGGTTCGAGGAGCGCGCCCGATGGGTCGCCGTGACGCCGTCGAACGCCCGACGCGTCGTCGCCACGGTGCTGGCAGCGCTCGTCCTCCTGTGGGTCGCGGTCACCGTCTTCCAGTCGGTCAGCTCCTTCCTCTTCCTCCTGCTGCTCGCCTGGCTCGTGTCCATCGGCATGGAGCCGGTGGTGCTCTGGCTCAGCCGGCGGGGGGTCAAGCGCGGGCTCGCCACCGGCCTGACGATGCTCGGCATGCTGCTCGTGCTCGGCGGGCTGGCCGAGCTGTTCGGGGCCGTGTTCGCCTCGCAGCTCTCGCAGCTCGGCACCCGGCTTCCGGACGCCGGGGCAGCGGCGCTCGACTGGGTCAACGCGACGTTCCACACGTCGTTCGACCTCGCCCAGCTGCAGAAGGCGCTGTCCCTGACACCCGACAAGTTCGGCGAGCTGGCCGGCAAGTACGGCGGCGGCATCCTCGGTGTCTTCGGGTCGGTGCTGACGTTCGTCTTCGACGCGCTGACGATCCTCGTGTTCGCCTACTACCTGTCGGCCGAGAGCCCGCGGCTGCGCCAGACCATCGGGTCCTGGCTGCCGCAGCGCTACCAGCGCGTCTTCATCACGGTCTGGACGATCTCGGTGGAGAAGACCGGCGGCTACGTCGTGTCCAAGGTGCTGCTCGCAGCCCTGTCGGCGGTGTTCCACGCCACGTTCTTCTGGTTCGTCGACGTGCCGTTCTGGTTGCCGCTCGGCCTCTTCGCCGGCATCGTCGGCCAGTTCATCCCGACCATCGGCACCTACATCGGCGTGGCCCTCCCGGCACTGTTCACCCTGCTCGGCAACCCCCTGAGCGCGCTGTGGATCGTCATCTTCGCCACGGTCTACCAGCAG
>NZ_JBNDHY010000188.1:0-7884 GCF_056755315.1 Monashia sp. HAY1-2A | reverse complement strand
CGTCGGGCCGGGCCCCGGCCCGACGTGACCAACGCCTCGTCGGGATCCCGGTTCGACATCCCGGCTCGGGTCCGGTATCGGAGCGCGCGGGGCTAGGCTTGACCCCTGTTAGGCACCGACGCACCCAAGCCAACGAAAGAGGCGCATTCGCCGTGTCCGATCAGTCCACGTCCGGAGACCCGATCGCAGCATTCGGTCCGAACGAATGGCTCGTCGACGAGCTCTACCAGCAGTTCCTGACGGACAAGGAGTCCGTCGACAAGGCCTGGTGGGGGTTCTTCGAGGACTACCGACCCGGTGACACGGACGCCAACGGTGCGACGTCCCACCCGACGGGTCAGGCCGCCACGCCGGCCAACGGCGCGACGAACCGCACGGCCGCGCCTGCCCCGGCCGCTGGTCAGGCGGCCCCCGCCACCAAGCCGGCGGCACCGAAGCCCGACACCAAGCCCGACACCAAGCCCGACACCAAGCCCGAAGCCAAGGCGGAGCCCAAGACCGACGCCAAGGCCGAGCCCACGACGCAGCCCAAGCCAGAGCCGGCAGCCGAGGCCCCGAAGCCGCGCGACATCCCCGCCGTGAAGGAGACCGGCCCGGTCAACGAGGACCAGGTCATCCCGCTGCGGGGTGCGCCCGCGCGCGTCGTGGCCAACATGGAGACCTCGCTGACGGTCCCGACGGCCACGAGCGTGCGTGCCGTGCCGGCCAAGCTGCTCATCGACAACCGCGTCGTCATCAACAACCACCTGGCCCGTTCCCGCGGCGGCAAGGTCAGCTTCACCCACCTCATCGGGTTCGCGATGGTCAAGGCCATCGCCCTGATGCCCGAGATGAACAACGGCTTCACCGACGTCGGGGGCAAGCCCGCGCTCGTGCGCCCGGCACACGTCAACTTCGGTCTGGCCATCGACCTCGCCAAGCCGGACGGCAGCCGCACCCTCGTCGTCCCCTCGATCAAGTCGGCCGAGGAGATGGACTTCGTCCACTTCTGGACCGCCTACGAGGACCTCGTCCGCAAGGCACGCGGGAACAAGCTGACCGTCGAGGACTTCCAGGGCACGACGATCTCGCTGACCAACCCCGGTGGCATCGGCACCGTCCACTCGGTGCCGCGCCTCATGAAGGGCCAGGGCGCCATCATCGGCGTCGGTGCCCTCGAGTACCCGGCCGAGTGGCAGGGCGCGAGCAACGAGACGCTGAACCGCAACGCGGTGAGCAAGATCCTCACGCTCACCTCGACCTACGACCACCGGATCATCCAGGGCGCCCAGAGCGGCGAGTTCCTCCGCATCATCCACGAGCTGCTCCTCGGCAAGAACGCGTTCTACGACGAGATCTTCGAGTCGCTGCGCATCCCCTACGAGCCCGTCCGCTGGATCCAGGACATCGACTCCTCGCACGACGACGACATCAACAAGGTCGCGCGTGTCCAGGAGCTCATCCACGCCTACCGCGTCCGCGGCCACCTCATGGCCGACACCGACCCGCTCGAGTACAAGCAGCGTCGCCACCACGACCTCGACGTCACGACCCACGGCCTGACGCTGTGGGACCTCGACCGCACCTTCGCCACCGGCGGGTTCGGCGGCGTCCCGTTCCTCAAGCTGCGCAAGATCCTCGGCATCCTGCGCGACTCGTACTGCCGAACCGTCGGCATCGAGTACATGCACATCCAGGACCCCGAGCAGCGCAAGTGGATCCAGGACAAGGTCGAGCGGCCCTACGAGAAGGCCAGCCGCGACGAGCAGATGCGGATCATGCGTCGGCTCAACGCCGCCGAGGCCTTCGAGACCTTCCTGCAGACGAAGTTCGTCGGCCAGAAGCGCTTCTCCCTCGAGGGCGGCGAGTCGGTCATCGCGCTCCTCGACCGCGTCCTGTGCCGCGCGGCGAGCGAGGACCTCGACGAGGTCTGCATCGGCATGCCGCACCGCGGTCGCCTCAACGTCCTGGCCAACATCGCCGGCAAGTCCTACGGGCAGATCTTCCGCGAGTTCGAGGGCACCCAGGACCCCAAGTCGGTGCAGGGCTCGGGCGACGTCAAGTACCACCTCGGGACCGAGGGCGAGTTCGTCGCCGAGGACGGCAGCAAGACCAAGGTGTACCTCGCGGCCAACCCCTCGCACCTCGAGGCCGTCAACCCGGTGCTCGAGGGCATCGTCCGGGCCAAGCAGGACCGGCTCAACCTCGCCGGGGAGGCCTTCACCGTCCTGCCGGTCCTCCTGCACGGGGACGCCGCGTTCGCGGGCCAGGGCGTCGTGGCCGAGACGCTCAACCTGTCGCAGCTGCGCGGCTACCGCACCGGCGGCACGATCCACGTCGTCATCAACAACCAGGTCGGCTTCACCACCTCGCCGAGCAGCTCACGCTCGTCGGTGTACGCCACCGACGTCGCGCGGATGATCCAGGCGCCGATCTTCCACGTCAACGGCGACGACCCCGAGGCGTGCGTCCGCGTCGCCGAGCTCGCCTACGACTTCCGCCAGGCGTTCAACAAGGACGTCGTCATCGACATGATCTGCTACCGCCGGCGCGGCCACAACGAGGGCGACGACCCGTCGATGACCCAGCCGCTCATGTACAACCTCATCGAGGCCAAGCGCTCGGTGCGCAAGCTCTACACCGAGTCGCTCATCGGCCGCGGTGACATCAGCGTCGAGGACGCCGAGGCGGCACTGCGCGACTACCAGCAGCAGCTGGAGCGGGTGTTCATCGAGACGCGCGAGGCCAAGAAGAGCGCGGCCGCAGCGCCCCCCGCGGCAGCCCCGGCCGACGCCGACAGCGACGCGCCCGACAACGCCGGCCTCGAGCGACCCACCGCCCAGGTGCAGGACGACGCCCGCCCCGTGCGCTCGGCCACCGACACCGGTGTCCCGGCCGGCGAGCTCGTCCACATCGGCGAGAGCTTCGCCAACCCGCCGCAGGGCTTCACGATCCACCCGAAGCTCAAGCAGCTCATGGACAAGCGCGCCAAGATGGTCCACGAGGGCGGCATCGACTGGCCGATGGCCGAGCTGCTCGCCTTCGGCACGCTCCTCAAGGAGGGCACCCCGGTGCGCCTTGCCGGTCAGGACAGCCGGCGCGGCACGTTCGTGCAGCGGCACGCGGTCCTCATCGACAAGGACAACGCGGAGGAGTGGACCCCGCTGCTCTACCTCGGCGAGGGCCAGGCCCGCTTCTGGGTCTACGACTCGCTGCTGTCCGAGTACGCGGCCATGGGCTTCGAGTACGGGTACTCGGTGGAGCGGCCCGACGCGCTCGTGCTCTGGGAGGCCCAGTTCGGCGACTTCGCCAACGGCGCCCAGACGATCGTCGACGAGTTCATCTCCAGCTCGGAGCAGAAGTGGGGCCAGCGCAGCTCGGTCGTGCTCCTTCTGCCGCACGGCTACGAGGGCCAGGGGCCCGACCACAGCTCGGCGCGCATCGAGCGCTACCTGCAGCTGTGCGCCGAGAACAACATGACGGTCGCGTACCCCTCGACCGCCGCGTCCTACTTCCACCTCCTGCGCCGGCAGGCCTACAACCGCCCGCGCACGCCGCTCGTCGTCTTCACCCCGAAGTCGATGCTGCGCAGCAAGGCGGCGGCCAGCGACGTCGAGGCGTTCACGACCGGCGGCTTCAGGCCCGTGCTCGCCGACCACGAGGGCGTGACGGGTGACGTCACGCGCGTCCTGTTCGCCTCCGGAAAGGTCGTCCACGAGCTCGACGCCGAGCGCGAGAAGCGCGGTGACCGCTCGACGGCCATCATCCGCGTGGAGCAGCTCTACCCGATTCCCGAGAAGGAGATCAAGGAGGCGGCCGCCCGCTACCCCGGCGCCGAGCTCGTCTGGGTCCAGGACGAACCGCGCAACCAGGGTGCCTGGCCGCTCATGGCCCAGTGGCTGCACGAGGACCTCTGCGAGATGGGCGAGAACCGTCCCTGGCGGGTCGTGGCCCGCAAGGCCGCCGCGTCGCCCGCGACCGGCTCGTCGAAGAAGCACGCGAGCGAGCAGGCCGAGCTGCTGGCCCGGGCGTTCGACCGCTGAGCCGGCACCTCACGACGCTCCCCCGTCCGAGGACCCCCGCCATCCGTGGCGGGGGTCCTCGCGGCTGTTCGGCCCGCCTGCGCCGACGCCCGCGACGGACGCGATAACCTCCCCACGTGTACTTCACCGACCGGGGCATCGAGGAGCTGGCGGCTCGACGCGGCGAGGAGGAGGTCACCCTCGAGTGGCTCGCCGATCAGCTGCGCCTCTTCGTCGACCTCAACCCCGAGTTCGAGGTGCCGGTCGAGCGCCTGGCCACCTGGCTCGCCCGGCTGGACGACGACGAGGACTGACCCGTGAGCGACAGCAGCGACAGCGACACCCGAGACCCCTACGGCGTGGGCCCGGCCTACCCCTCGTCGCACACCCAGTTCACCGACTCGACGCCGAACCGCTACCCGACGCCGTCGCCGCCGGACGAGCCGGCCGCGCCCGAGGAGGCGCCGTACTACACGCCGAGCGCCGAGCTGACCGTCACCGAGGGCGTCCGCGACGTCGGCATGGTCTTCGTCGGCGCCTCGATGACCGCCGGCTACGGCGACCCGAAGGGCCTCGGCTGGGTCGGCCGCGTCGTCGCGCGGACGCAGCACCCCGACCTCGACCTCACCGCCTACAACCTCGGCGTCCGGGGCAACACCTCCGGTGACGTCGTGGCCCGCTGGGGGGCCGAGTGCCATCCACGCTGGAAGGGCCGCGGCGAGCGCCGCCTCGTGCTGTCGGTCGGCACCAACGACGTCGTGTCGGGCATGACGATGGCCCGCTCGCGGCTCAACCTCGCCAACATCCTCGACGAGGCGACGAACGCCGGCATCGGCGTCTTCGTCGTGGGCCTGGCCCCGAGCCTCGACGCCGAGCTCAACCGGCGCCTGGAGGCGCTCGCCGAGGCACAGGCGGACGTGTGCGCGCGGCGCGGCATCACCTACGTCGACTGCTTCCGCCCGCTCGTCACGCACGACCAGTGGATGGCCGACCTCGCCGCGAGCCCCGACCGTGCCCACCCCGGCCAGGCCGGTTACGGGCTCATCGCGTGGCTCGTGCTCCACAACGGCTGGAACGACTGGCTCTCGCTCAGCTGACGGGTCGTCCGCCGCGCCCGCCCGAGCCCTCGGAGCCGTCGGAGCCGTCGGGCTTGTCCGTCTCGTCGGGCTCGCCGGTCTCGTCCGGGCCGTCCGGCTCGGCGCCCGGGCCGCGACGCATCGGTGAGGCCAGCGCCGCGCCGATGCTGGCCAGCGCCATCGCGGCGACGCCGAGCGCCAGCGGCGTCCGGCCCGAGTCGTGCAGCGACCAGGCCACGGGCAGCAGCAGGGCGTTCCACAGCAGCGTCGGCGTGCGCGGCCAGTCCGCGGCCCGGAACCAGCCTCGGGCCAGGGCGCCGAGGCCCGCGCCGAAGACGAGGATGAGCAGGCCCGAGGTCACCGCCGTCGTCACGGTGGCGGTCGCGCCGGCCGCGATCTCGTAGCCGTAGAAGGCCGCGAAGCCGACGACGACGAGCGCCTCGAGGAGGGTCAGGACGCCAGCCAGCCGAGCGGGTCCGACGGTGGTGGCCACTGGCCGTGACGGCGGGGTCGGGGCGGCGCTCACGGGCGAAGCGTACCGAGCCGTCGGTCACGCCCGGTGGACCGGTCTGGAACTGGGAGGGATCTGCCGATAAGATCTTTCCTTGGTGTGATCTGCGCCCGCGGCGTTGAACACGGACATGGATGTCGGTCACACTGGTTCACGGCCTCGACGCGTACGGAACACCTTCGTGCGCGTCGTCGTTGGTCAGGGGGTGACCCCCTGGACCACCTCCGCCGAGACCCAGGCACCGACAATGACGATGGCGCCCGAGACCTGCAGCAGGACGGCACCCCGTTCCTGCCTGCCGCAACCAACCTGAAGGAGCAAGATCCGCATGGACTGGCGCGACCGCGCTGCCTGCCTGGATGCCGACCCCGAGCTGTTCTTCCCGATCGGGAACACCGGCCCGGCCATCCTGCAGATCGAGGAGGCCAAGGCCGTGTGCCGGACCTGCCCCGTCATCGACACCTGCCTCAAGTGGGCGCTCGAGACCGGCCAGGACGCCGGCGTCTGGGGCGGCCTCTCCGAGGACGAGCGCCGAGCGCTCAAGCGTCGCAACGCGCGCGCCCGTCGAGCGGGCTGAAGCCGGCGACCACCCTCATCGCACCCGACGCGAGCCCGGTGACCTCACGGTCGCCGGGCTTTTCGTTGCTCCGGTCGAGGAGGCCCGGCCTCAGTCGAGGGGCCGCAGGCTCGCGGTGAACCGCGCGCGGGTGCCGTGCGGGAACAGTGGCTCCCACGTGATGCGTCCCTGCAGGTCGGCCACGAGGGACTGGACGATCTGGGTGCCGAGGCCCGAGCCGGGACGCCGGGCCGGGTCGATGCCCTTGCCGTCGTCCTCCACCGACACGACGACCATGGACCTGCCCCGCTCGTCGGTCTGCCGGTCGACGTGGATGCGCACCTGTCCCCCGGCGTCACCGAGGCCGTGCTCGATGGCGTTCTGCACCAGCTCGCTCATGATCATGGCCAGCGCCGTCGCGTCCTCGGCACGGATGCTGCCGAAGGAGCCCTCGGTGGCGGCTCGCACCGGTGCCCCGTTCGCCGCCACCTCGACGACGGCGTTGAGGCCGCGCTGGGCGATCGCGTCGAAGTCGACGGTCTCGTCGAACCCCTGGCTCAGCTGGTCGTGGACCATCGCGATGGTGCCGACCCGACGCTCGGCCTCCTCGAGCGCGACCCTCGCCTCACCCTGCGGCACGCGACGCGCCTGGAGCCGCAGGAGCGCCGCCACGGACTGGAGGTTGTTCTTGACCCGGTGGTGGATCTCGCGGATGGTCGCATCCTTGGTCATCAGCTCGCGCTCGCGCCGGCGCAGCTCGCCGACGTCGCGCAGGAGCACGATGGCTCCGAACCGCTGACCGGCCTCGGTGAGCGGGATGGCGCGCATCGACACCGTCGTGCCACCGGCGACGACCTCGGTCCGCCAGGGCTGGCGGCCGGTGACGACCAGCGGCAGCCCCTCGTCGACCGGGTACGACTCGCGCACGTTGTCGGTGACGATCTGCGCGAGGCTCGCGCCGACGACCTCGCCGAGGTGACCGAGGCGGTGCAAGGCCGAGACGGCGTTCGGGCTCGCGTAGGTGACGACTCCGTCCACGTCGAGGCGGATGACGCCGTCACCGACGCGCGGGGCGCCGCGGCGCAGCCCGGTGGGGGCGCTGCCGTGGGGGAACTCGCCGCCCGTGATCATCCGGCACAGGGCGTCGGCGGTGGCCAGGTAGGTCAGCTCGAGGCGGCTCGGGGTCCGCGTCGTCCAGAGGTTCGTGTGCCGGGTCATGACGGCGACGACGTGGCCACCGCGCACGACGGGGATGTACTCCTCGCGCACCGACTGGTCAGGTCCCTGCTCGTGCTGCACGACGACCTGTCGCACCCGCAGGATGCGCTGCTCGGCGGCGGCCTCGTCGAGCAGGTCACGGGTGCGTCCCGGGTCGGCGACCCGTCCGACCTGGTCGTCGACGAAGACGAGCTGGCCGGTGGTCGGGCGCACGTGGGCGACGGCCTCCCAGCGGTCACCCACCGAGCGGACCCACAGGACGAGGTCGGCGAAGGACAGGTCGGCCACCAGCTGCCAGTCGCCGACGAGCAGCTGCAACCACTCGACGTCATGGTCCGGCAGGTCGGTGCGTCCGCGCAGGAGCTCGCTCAGGGTGGCCACTCCACGAGCCTAGTGAGCCCCCGCGGGACGTCGCGGCGCCGCCCGGCACCTGGCCCCTGACGCGCCGGTGGCCGCGCCGGGGCATGACCTGTCTCTTATACACATCTCCGAGCCCACGAGACGCGTAGTAATCTGGGGGGG
>NZ_JBNDHY010000187.1:0-7896 GCF_056755315.1 Monashia sp. HAY1-2A | reverse complement strand
GGACCACCGGCATGAGCAGGGCCAGCCCTGCCCCCTCCATGAGGATCTCGACGCTGAGATGCCCCACAGCCTGGGGGATGCCGACGACAGCTGCCGTGATCGCCGCCACAGGAACCGTCAAGGACAACCCGCTGACCCCGGAAAACCTGTCGGCAACCACCTGCGTCAGGACGATATAGATCGCCCAACACGCAGCTGACGATGCGGCCAAGCCCAGCCCGACCGCATCTGGTCTGCCGCGCCAAGGCTCAGTCACCAGAACGACCCCGACGAGAGCCAACGCAGGCCAGAGCAGAGCGCGACGCGTGCGCGAGCGAAGAGCGGCCACCGTGAGAGGTCCGAGGAAGCTGACTGCGACCGCAGTGCCCAACGGGATCCGCTCGATGGCGCCCAGGAAGGCCGCACCTTGCACGCCGGTCCCCGCCCCCAGCCCAAGGATGGCCTGGATGTCGCGACGCCCCAGCTGCCGCAGCGAAGGAGGCCTGCTGACTGCCAAGAACACCAGGGCGCCGATGCTGAGACGAAGCCACGCGGCGCCAGCGGGTCCCACCGTCTCAATGACGTTCAGAGACAGGACAGACCCAAGCTGCACAGAAGACATCGACGCACCCGCGAGCACCCAAGGAGGTACCGCCACCCGTGCCTTCACCCCGCCAGTTCCTGCCGCGCGACAGCGTCCTTCGGATTTCCGATGACTGGACGGTCACCCGCGTCGCCGACCCCGTCGCCACCGTCGCCACCGCTCACGTCGGCGCTCTGGCGTCCCGTCAGGGTCTGCGTCTGCCGCGCGTCTGCGGCTCGGCCGGTCAGCTGCTCGGTCTCGTTCCGGATCCAGCGCAGTACGACGTGGGTCTGAGCTGGCGTGGGACGCAGGGCCAGAATCATGGTCGACGTGCCGTCTGCGTCAACGAGTCGGCCAGTGGCGCGGTCAAGAACAGCTCTGAGCTGGATAGGTACCGTGCCACTGGCGCGTTTGGGAACACCTTGCGCCACAGGGCGAGCGCGCCGGCGTTGGATATCTCTACGAATGCGTGTACTTCGCGGAGCCCGGCCTTCGAGAGTCGGGTGAGCAGTGCGCCCGTCAGAGCTGTCGCCACTCCTTGGCGCTGGAAGCGATCCGCTACCCACACCGCGAGCTCGGCGGCCCGATCACCCAGGAGCAGAGCCGAGGCTGCCCCCACCATCTCCCCCGTCGTTTCATCGCGGGCGTAGACGTTCACGCGGTCGTCGCGGACCTCGGTCAGCCCATCGAGCTCCCCGCACGGCAGTCTCGAGACCGTCCCGTGGAAGCGCTCGCGGCGACTCAGAGGCGAGGCGCGACGAAAAAACTCCTGGACGGCGGCAGCAGTGGGCGGCTGCCGCGTGATGCTGAACTGGGACATCGACCTACCGGTTCCGCCAGAGGCTCGTTGTCGACGTGGTGGCTTGCCTGCTCCGGTGGCGACTCACGGCGACTTGTTGACCCACCCAGCCAACTGCGACGCGAAGCGCAACACGTACTCCTCGCAGGCCACCGAGCGTGCGATTCGGGACGTGCCCGGTGCCGAGGCGCGTCGGGGTGATTTACCGCAGGTCGACGCACTTCTTGTCGGCAGGGATAACCCGACACCGACCGGCGCCAACAGTGCGGCTGCCGCCGCCCGTGTTGTGGCCCACGTTCGCGCGTCAGTGGCCCGCAACCCGCTGCGCTGACGGCAGCGCCCGCGCTTACCGTCACGACATGTTCGCTTGCGTGGCCTCCCTTGCCTCTGGTTCACCGGCAGGTCGACCCCTCCCCTCGGCGAGCCCATGACCGCGGGGAACGGGCCGGCCCATCTCGCCTCGCTCCAGGCGCGCTCCGACTGGCTGGGGGCGCCCCAATGAGCTGGCGCGATGACCGATGGACCCAGCCACAGCCCGGCTGGGTCAACCCGCTGCGCGACCCGCGCGACCGGCGCCTGCCCCGGATCCCCCGCCCGTGCGGCATGGTCCTGTTCGGCGTCACCGGTGACCTGTCTCGCAAGAAGGTCATGCCGGCCATCTACGACCTGGCCAACCGCGGCCTGCTGCCGCCCGGCTTCAGCCTGGTGGGCTTTGCCCGACGCGACCGGGCCGACCAGGACTTCGCCCAGATTGTGCACGACTCGGTCAGAGACCATGCCCGCACCGAGTTCCGTGAGGAGGTCTGGCAGCAGCTCGCCGAGGGTCTCCGCTTCGTCTCCGGCCGCTTCGATGACGACGAGTCCTTCGACCAGCTGCGCCAGACGATCGAGGAGCTCGACGAGCAGCGGGGCACCGGCGGCAACCACGCCTTCTATCTCGCGATCCCGCCATCCGCCTTCGGCGAAGTCGTCAGACAGCTGAAGGAGCACGGCCTCGCACAGGCCCGCGAGGGTGGTTGGCGCCGCGTGGTGGTCGAGAAGCCATTCGGTCACGACCTGAGCTCCGCACGCGAGCTCAACGACATCCTCGCCCAGGTGTTTCCGCCGAGCTGCATCTTCCGGATCGACCACTACCTCGGCAAGGAGACCGTCCAGAACATTCTGGCCATCCGGTTCGCGAACACGATGTTCGAACCGGTCTGGAACGCCAACTACGTCGACAGCGTCCAGATCACCATGGCCGAGGACATCGGCATCGGCGGCCGCGCCGGCTACTACGACGGCATCGGCGCCGCCCGCGACGTGATCCAGAACCACCTGCTGCAGCTGATGAGCCTCGTCGCCATGGAAGAGCCGACATCCTTCGACGCCGAGAGCCTGCGCATCGAGAAGCTGAAGGTGCTCTCCAGCGTCACGTTGCCGCCCCGGCTAGACCTCGGGACCAGCCGCGGACAGTACGCAGCCGGCTGGGCAGGCGGCCAGAAGGTGGCCGCGTTCGTCCAAGAGGAAGGCATCAACGCCACATCGACGACGGAGACGTTCGCGGCCGTGACGCTGCACGTCGACACCCGGCGGTGGGCCGGCGTCCCGTTCTACCTGCGCGCCGGCAAGCGGCTCGGGCGGCGAGTCACCGAGGTAGCCATCCAGTTCAAACGCGCACCACACCTGCCGTTCACCGACACTGCGACCGAGGAGCTCACCCAGAACGCCCTAGTGATCCGGGTACAGCCCGACGAAGGGGTCACGACCCGGTTCGGCTCCAAGGTGCCCGGCACCCACATGCAGATCCGCGACGTCAACATGGACTTCGTCTACGGCGGAACGTTCGCCGAGTCCTCACCGGAGGCCTACGAGCGGCTCATCACCGACGTGCTCCTCGGCGACCCGCCGCTCTTTCCTCAGCACGAAGAGGTCGAAAGATCCTGGGAGATCCTCGACCCGATCCTGCACCACTGGGCCAGCCAGGACGCCGATGGCGCGAAACCCGAAACCTACCCCGCCGGGACATGGGGACCATCGTCCGCCGACGCGATGCTCGAGCGCGACGGACGCACCTGGCGGCGCCCATGACCAGGCCCATCTCCCCCAGCCCCGCCCACACCTCTCGGAGAGACGCGTCATGATCGAGCTGCTCGACACCAACTCCTCGCAGATCGGCGCGCAGCTGCTGCGTGGCCGCAGCCGAGCCGGCAGCCCCGCGATGGGCATGGTGATGACGCTCGTCATCGTCGTCGACGAGGCCGACGCCGAGGACGCGATGCGCTGGGCCCGCCTCGCCTCACACGGCCACCCGACCCGAGTGCTCGGCGTCATCCTCGGACGCTCCACAGGCACAGCCCGCGTCAACGCCCACGTCGGCACCGGTTCCGGCTGGTCCGGCGAGACCGCGCTCATCCGTCTCAGAGGTGAGGTCGTCGAGCACTCGGAGTCGGTCGTGCTGCCCCTGCTGCTACCCGACTGCCCCGTCACCATCTGGTGGCCCAACGACCCGCCGGATGACCCCGCGGCCGACCCGCTCGGACGGCTCGGGCAGCGACGCATCACCGATGCCTCCGCCGCAGAGCGCGGCAACGCGCGCGCCATCCGCCAGCAATGCCAGACCTACACCCTCGGCAACATCGACCTGTCCTGGACGCGCATCACGCCATGGCGGGCATCCCTCGCTGCCGCACTCGACCAGCACCCACTGAACGTGCGCTCCGCCTCGGTCACCGCCGAGCAGGTCAGCCCCAGCGCGGACCTGTTGGCAGCCTGGCTCGCCGACCGGCTCCACATCGACGTCGCCCGGGGCACCTCCCAGGGGCCCGGGATCACCGACGTCACCCTCGAGACGACCGACGGGCCCCTCGGCATCTCCCGCAGCGACGGGCGCCCTGCGACCGTCTCCTCCCCCGGCCGCCCCGACCGGCACGTCCCCCTGAAGCGGCGACCACTGCCAGCGCTGCTCGCTGAGGAGCTGCACGGGCTACAGGACGATGACATCTACGCCGAAACGACCCGCAAGCTGCTCGAGCTCGAGAAGGTGTCCGCGACGACCGAAGCCTGACCCTCGAACGGAGCTCCAGAACCGTCCTGCCCACCGGCGCCCAGGCCACCAAAGACGCCCGGGGTCACTCGCCTCACCGAGCCAGGTCCGGTCCGGTCCGCGACCCGAAGGTCGAGCCGATAGAGGATTGCGGATGCGGCGCGAAAGATGGCGCCCAGCCGGGGCAAGCAACAGGGCCGGCTGCGGAACCCGCGGAAAGGCGCCCGCATCAGCGAACCCCTGGACGCTTAGGGGCCCCGGACGTCAGCATGAGACCGAATGCGCGCCCCGGAGTCCCTCCTGCCAAGGTTGAGGCATGAACGAACTACACGCGGGCGGAGAGCGGTTCACGGTCAGCCGAGCCCTCCACGACGACATACCGCAGCTCGCGGCCCTGCTCGCTGACGACATCCTCGGCCAGGGCCGTGAAGGAGCTGACCTGTCCGCGTACGAGACCGCGTTCGCCGAGATCGACGCCGACCCCAACCAGTTCCTCGCGGTCATCCGGGACTCCGACGATGTTGTCGTCGGCACCTTCCAGCTGACCCTCATCCCCGGCCTGGCCCGAGGCGGCACCAAAAGGCTCCAGATCGAGGCCGTGCGCCTCGGCGCCTCCACCCGTGGCAAAGGGCTCGGTTCGGCCATGTTCGCCTGGGCGCACGACTACGGCCGCCGCCACGGCGCCGGCCTGGCCCAGCTGACCACCGACAAGCAGCGCACTGACGCGCATCGCTTCTACGACGCGCTCGGCTACACGCCCACCCACGAGGGGTACAAGCTCGCGCTCTGATGACCTCCAACTCCAACCCGTGACGGGACGGTGCTCCCGCGTCCGGACGTCCCCGTCCCCCATGCGGCTACTTAGAGACTGGTTGCAGGATCGACGCCCGGCCACACTCGGTCCAGGTGCTCGACGAGACGCTCTCATATGCGGCTGCCCACCGGTGTCATTGGTGTGGCTCTCTCATGGCATGCGGTCTCGTCGGGCACCGCGCGAGGAGAGGCTCGAAAGGGGTTCGTTCTGCTCGAAGTAGCAAGGCCCTCCCCGCTCTGACATCCATCTGAGTGAAGGAGGAGGACCGGTGGGCGTGATCATCGGGATGGACCCGCACAAACGCTCGTCCACGATCGAAGTCATCGAGCCGACCGGGCGAGTGCTACAGGTGGGACGGTTCGACACCGAGAAGGCCGGCTACGCAGCGATGCTCGCCGCGGGGCGGCAGTACGGCACGGCCACCGAGCGGGTGTGGGCGGTCGAGGGCTGTAACGGCATCGGCCGGCACATCGCGCACCGGCTCGTGCACGACGGTGAGCGCGTGGTCGACGTGCCGCCGAAGCTGTCGGCTCAGGTGCGGATCTTCGCCACCGGCAATGCGCGCAAGACCGACCCGGTCGACGCGCACTCGGTCGCCCTGGCCGCGTTGTACGCCCCAGCCGAGCCGGGGCTGCGGCCCGTGGTTGTCGAGGACGACCTGGTCGTGATGGGCATGATGGTCGACCGGCGGGACGAGCTCGGCCGGGCCCGCACCCAGACCCTGAACCGGCTGCATCGCCTTCTGCTGGAACTGATCCCGAGCGGAGCGAAGCAGTACCTGTCCGCGCCGCAAGCCCGCGCGCTGGTCGCCACGGTCAAGCCGCGCGACGTCGTCGGCAAGACGAGGCGCCGGTTCGTCGTCGAGCTCATCGGTGAGCTCGAGGTGATCGACCGCAAGATCAAGACCGCCGAGAAAGAGCTCACGGCGCTCGTGACCGAACCGGGCTCGACGCTGCTGGAGCTGACCGGGATCGGGCCCACCGGCGCCGCGCGGCTGCTGGCCGACGTCGGGGACATCCACCGGTTCCGCAACAAGGACCGGTTCGCCTCCTGGAACGGAACCGCGCCGCTCGACGCCTCGTAGGGGCGCAGCAACGCCACCGGCTGTCCCGGGCCGGGAACCGCCGGATCAACCGGACTCTGCACATCATGGCCGTCGTGCAGCTGCGTAACCCGACACCCGGGCGGGAGTTCTACGACGCCCGCAAGGCCGGCGGAACACCCTCCTTGATGGCGATGCGTTCGCTCAAACGGCGGCTGTCGAACATCGTGTACGCGCGCATGGTCACCGACCAGAACCGAGGTCACCGTAGGCCCGGCCGCAACCTCGACGGCGCCCGCGCTGCTGTCCGGGGCGACCGGGACCGCGGTGACGCTCGCCGGTGCCGGCACGATGGTCCGCGGGCAGGTACTCGCGCCCAGCGGGAACGTTTCCGCAACGGGTGCCTCGACGAAGCTCGTCTGTGGGGTCGTGGCTTCTACCATCTCGATCACGGGCTCCCGCTCCTCGGCGCCCATAGGGCAAGATGCGCTGCGTAGCGACAGGACGGAAGGCGTTGGCGGCACTCGCATCGGGTGTCGCCAGCGCGGCCCTGCTTGCCGGGTGCACCCCACTGCCCGGGCCGCCCGGCACGCCCGGCGCTTCGGCGACCGCGCCTGGCAGTTCCGGTCTGCGGTGCGCGAGCCCGGGAACGACGGTCTGGCTCGGTGCCTCTTCGCGGGACGTGTCTCCGGGACGGTTCACCGTCACGACGGGCACCTACCAGCTATCCGGGCGCGACTTCCCGCCACCTGCGCCAGTCCCGATCCTGCCGACCGACCTGGCCGCCGTCGTCCTGGGCCCAGGCGGCACCACTCCAACCTTCGACCGGCAGCGCGCGACGGTCACGCACGCCTCGATGACGGTGCGGGTCGGCAAGGACGCGCCCGCCGTTGTGCACCTGGATGCCGGGTCCTACTGGGTGCTGAACTCCCTGGGCGTGTCGGTGGAGCTCACGCCGTGCGACGGCGGACGGGTCTCCGGGGTGAGCTTCCCCACCGGACGGCTGACACCGACTGCTCTTTCGACCGCGACGAAGACCGGCTGACCCGCGCACCACGCCGCCGCGAGCGCAGTGGCAGAGGAGGTGGCAGGGCCACAGAGAGGGTCGCGGACGGACGCGGTGGCGGAAGACCGGACCATCTCGAGTCGGTGGTCCGGTCTTCGGGTTGAGGCGCCGCAGGTGCCATGTGCGTGCGTGCGTGTCGCGCCGGTCGCGGTCCCTGGTCATCGCAGGTGACCTTTCCGTGCCAGGCCTTCTTGCTCAGGTCCTTGCGGCCGTCGGGCATGGTGGCGGGGGATAGTTGAAACCGTTGATGCAAGGATTGCTGCACCCCTCGCTGTAACCGGGCTCCTCCGAGCGAGCAACTGAACCGCCTACTGGACGCCGCGGGTCGCTCCCGCGTTGCTGCCGAAGGCATGCCCAAGCACACCGTCAGCGGCAAGAGAGGACGTCTGCTGGGGTGGATTCTGCACTGGGGGCTTCCAGCACGTGACGGCGTGGGCGACTGAGCGTCAGCACAGTTGTCCCTCAATCGTGAGCCGTGAGTGGCATGGTGGGACCGAAGGTGGCCCGCAGCTCTGGACGAGCGGACATGGCGCCCACCGATCCAGTGCGCGAAGGGGTGAACACCCTGTCAAACGGAGGTGCGCAGGA
>NZ_JBNDHY010000186.1:0-7898 GCF_056755315.1 Monashia sp. HAY1-2A | reverse complement strand
GTGGTGGAAGAGCGCACGCAGCAGTACCAGCTGGGCCTCGGAGGTGTCCTGGAACTCGTCGAGGAGCACGGCCCGGAACCGCTCCCGCTCGGTGGCGCCGACAGCCGGGACCGACCCGGCGAGCCGTGCCGCGACGGCCATCTGGTCGGCGAAGTCGAGCGACTCCCGCTCTCGCTTGAGGTCGAGGAAGGACTGGACGATCGGCAGGACGGCGCGCCGCTCGCGCAGCACGGCGAGGGCGTCACGGGCCGGGGTGGTGCTGCCGCGGCCCTCGCCGTCGGGCAGGCCCTCGAGGCGCGCGATGACGGCATCGAGGTGCTCGATGACCTCGGCCGGCGTGCGGACGTGCTCGGCCATCTCGCCGGCGAGCGCCATGACCGAGGAGATGACGGTCGACTCGCTCTTGACGACCTCCTCCATCGGCCCGTCCCAGCGCGAGACGGCCTCGGCCGCGAGCTGCCAGGCCCCGGCCTCGGTGAGGACCCGGTACTCCGGCTCGATGCCGACGCGGAGGGCGTGCTCGCGCACGAGCCGACCGGCGTAGGCGTGGTAGGTCGAGACCGTCGGCGTGCCGCCGAGCACCTCGGCCCCGGTGCCGTCGTCGGCGGGCGGCTCCCAGAGGCCGGCGCGCACGAGCCCGCGCAGGCGCTTGCCGATGCGCTGGCTCAGCTCGGCAGCGGCCTTGCGGGTGAAGGTGAGGCCGAGCACCTGGTCGGGGGCGACGAGGCCGTTGGCGACGAGCCAGACGACGCGGGCCGCCATCGTCTCGGTCTTGCCCGACCCGGCGCCGGCGACGACGAGGAGCGGTCGCGGCCCGGCCTCGATGACCGAGGCCTGCTCGGCGGTCGGCGGTGGCATGCCGAGGGCGCGGGCGATGTCGAGGGCCGAGCGGCGGGGTGCGGAGCCGGCCGCAGGCGGCGACACCGGTGCCGTGCCCGCTGTCACGGCGTCCATCGTCGACGTGCTCACAGGGCGTCTCCCTCCGGCTGGACCGGGCACGAGGAGCGGACCGGGCACGTCTCGCACGCCGTGCCCTGGGCGGCGACGAACTCCGCGGCGCCCATCCCCTCGGCCGTCGACTCGACGAGGGCGCGGGCCCAGGCCGGGTCGGGGCTGGCGTCGAGGGCCGGCTGGTCGAGGACGCTCGGCTTGAGGCCGGACAGGCCCGCCTTGCCGATGAAGACGAGGGCGGCACCGGCGCTCTGCGACCCGAGCTCGGGAAACCCCTTCTCCTGCACGGCGACCTGGTAGGCGCCGAGCTGCCCGTGCGCGGCGAGCTCGGCGCGGGACGGCTTCGAGGAGCCCGTCTTGAGGTCGACGATGCGGATGCCGCCCGACGCGGCGCGCTCGATGCGGTCGACGCGGCCGCCGAGCAGCGCGCGGCCGACCTTCACCCTGAAGTCCTTCTCGATGCCGACGCGCTCCCACGTGCCCTCGGCGGCGTCGCGGTAGGAGACGAAGCGGGCCACCATGTCGTGCGCCTCCCGGCGGGTGCGCTCGGTGGTCCACCCGGGACGGAGTCCCAGCCGCCCCCAGCGTGCGTCGACCTCGGCGCGCAGCTCGGCGAGGGAGGCGTCGGGCAGCTCGGCGACGACGTCGTGGACGAAGGTGCCGACCGAGGCCGCACCGAGCTGGGTGCCCTCCCCGCCCACCGAGGTGAGGAACCAGCGCAGCCCGCAGTCGGAGAAGTAGGTGACCTTCGACGGCGACACCGGGACCGGCTCGTCGGGTCGACGCACCGGCCGGTCGTCGGTCAGCGACCGCAGCGCCCACCACGACGCCGGGTCGGCCCCCCGCACGCCGGCCTGGGCGGCCGCGGCGAGGACGGCGAGCGCCGGTTCGGCGACGCCCGGGTCCGGGTGGATCGCCTCGCGGCGCAGCTCGCCCACGAGGCCGGACAGGGTCATGGTGCGGGCGACCTCGGTGTGCGGGCGGACCTCGGCGGCCACGCCCTCGCCCTCGGGCGGGTCGACGAGGTCGAGGTAGACCGAGGGTTGCTCGTCCTCGTTGCCCACCGCCGTGACGAGGAGCCGCTCGGTGGCCCGGGTGACGGCGACGTGGAACAGCCGGGTCTCGTCGTAGCGCACCTGGGCCTGCGCGGCACGGAAGCCGAGCGGACGGTCGGCGACGGCCGCCACGAGGTCCTCGGAGCCGAGGACCGAGCCGCGCAGGCGCAGGTCCGGCCACACCCCCTCCTGGACGCCCGCGACGACGACGATGCGCCACTGCCGCCCGGCGGCGGACTGGGGCGTGAGCAGGCTGACGCTGCCACCGGCCTGCCCGCGTGCGGCCAGCGTGTCACCGGGGACGTCCTGGCCCAGCACGTGGTCGAGGAACTTGTCGGGGCCGGCGGTCGGCAGGCGGTCGACGTAGGCGGCGGCCGCGTCGAAGAGCGCCAGGACGGCGTCGAGGTCGCGGTCGGCACGCTCGCCCGGTGGGCCACCCGCGAGGGCGGTGCGCCGCCACGCCTCGGCGACGCCGGCGCCCTGCCACACGGCCCAGAGGACGGTCTCGGCGGTGACGCCGCTCGCCCACCGGCCCTCGGGCGTCAGGCGGGCCGCGGTGGCGCCGGAGGCGATGGCGTCGGCCACCCGGGCCGCGGCGCGGCCCACGGACCCGAGGAGGTTGGCGCGGTGCGGCTCGAGCAGGAGGTCGGCGAGCAGCTCGTCGCTGGACCGCCCGCCACCCGACGCGAGCTCGTCCTGTCGCAGCACCCGCCGCAACCGCCGCAGAGCCACGGCGTCCGAACCCCCGAGGGGCGACAGGACGAGGTCGGCGGCGCGGGTCGGGTCGATGACGTGCCGTCCGCCCGCGACCTCGGCTCGCGCCACGGCGAGGGACTCCTCGAGGATCGCGAGCAGCGGCCGCACCGCGCCCTCGTCGCGGACGGGGGTCTCGGCGGTCGCGGCGGACACCGGGACCCCGGCCTGGGCCAGGGTGCGGCGCAGCGAGTCGGCGCGGCCGGAGCCGCGGACGATGACGGCCATGTCGGTCCACGGCACGCCCTCGACGAGATGGGCGCGGCGCAGCACGCTGCCGATGTGGGCAGCCTCCTGGGCCGCCGAGCGCAGCAGCGCCACGGCGACCCGCTGGTCACCCCGGGACGCGTCGGCCTCGTGCCGGCGCTGGTTGCCACCGCCGAGCGCGCCGATGCGCCGCGCCACCTGCTCGGCCACGGCGTCGAGGACGGGGCCGAGACGGTGGCCGTGCTCGAGCACGACGGTGTCGGTCGAGGCCGGTGGCGCCGACGAGCGCCCACGGGCGTCGGCGAGCGCCTCCCAGCCGTGCGCGAGGAACCTCGGGTCGGCCCCCCGGAAGGTCTGCACGGCGACGTCGGGGTCACCGAGCAGCACGACGCGGGGCCCGCCGGGCGCGAGCACGCGCAGCAGCCTCGCCGCGGCGGCCGTGACCTCCTGCGCCTCGTCGACGACGACCATCGCGAGGCGCTCGTGCAGCCGGTCGAGGGCATCGGGGTCGTCCTCGAGCAGCTCGGCCACGGCCGTGAGCACCCACGCGGGGTCGTAGGAGCCGTGCCGGCTGAAGGACGTGACCTGGTCGTACTCACGCAGGACGTGCGCGGCCGCCACCCACTCGGGGCGGTCGTGCTCGACCCCGAGCCGATGCAGGTCGTCGGGCCCCTGCCCGTGCTCGACGGCGCGCATGAGCAGGTCGCGCAGCTCGTTGCGGAAGCCGCGCGTCGTCAGGGCGCCGCGCAGCGCGTCCGGCCAGTTGGGTCCGGGCACCTCGCCCGAGGCGTGCCCGGCGAGGAGGTCGCGCAGGATGACGTCCTGCTCGGGGCCGTTGAGCAGGCGCGGGCTGGGGTCCCCGTGCAGCGCCGCCTCGGCGCGCAGGACCCCGAAGCCGAACGCCTGCCACGTCCGTGCCAGGGGCTCGGTCGTCGTGCCCCCGAGCCGGGCGGTGACCCGCTGGCGCAGCCCGGCCGCCGCCGACCGGCTCGAGGTGAGCAGCAGACAGTGGTCGGCGCGGGCGCCGCGACGCCGGACGGCGTCGGCGACCAGCTCGACGGCCAGGGTGGTCTTGCCGGTGCCGGGCGAGCCGAGCACCCGCAGGACGCGGGCCCCGGAGTCGAGCGCGGCCTGCTGCGACGCGTCGAGGCACACCTCCTGGGCGACCGGGGCCGGAGCGCGACGGAGGATGACCACCGGAGGATTCCATCACGTCGCACCGACACCGGCGCGGCGCCGTGCGGACAGCGCGGGCCACACGCGGCGACCCGGCTGCGCAGCCGCGGGACCCGCGTCCCGGGCGGCCCGGGTGCGACGCCCGTGCCGGGCTCGCGCGGTTTCTGGCGTTTTCGGTGTGGCCACCCCCGCACCGGCGTAGCGTCGAACCGTTTCATCGCCCTGTGTGCTCACCCGTTCGGGGACGTGACGCGATGTCGATGTGGGACGACCTGCCGCAACCGGTCCAGAGCTCCGGGGCGCTCGACGGGGTGCGCCCGCTGCTCGAGGACCTCGACGTCACGGGGCCGACGGAGGTGGGCGACGCCGACGGGGCGTGGGACGTCTGGACCTTCGACCAGGACCTGACCCGCCCCCTCGCCCTCGACCCCCGCACGGGAGGGTTCGGCGCGAGCCAGGGGTCGACGGGCACGCCGGTGGAGTTCACCGACCCGCACGTCGACGGTGACTTCTCGCTGCACAAGGACGGGCCCGGCGGCACGCGGGACGGCGGCTGGCGCCTGCGGATCGCCTCGCCGGGGTTCCTGTTCCACGTGCCGTTCCTCCGTGGGGCGCTGCTCGACGCCCAGGGCCAGCTGCGGGCCGACCCGGCCAAGCCGCAGGTCGGGTTCGTCGTGCCGCGCGTGCGCTTCCGGGTGCAGCAGCTCGGCGGCGGCTCGGTCGGCGTCGACATCCTCTCGGCGACGACGTCGGGCACGCCGGTCGACCACATCTACGAGCTCATCCGGATGGACCCGCCGTACGCCCTCGTCGGCCCGAGCGACTGCGTCGGGTTCGCCTTCCGCACCGCGGTCCTCGACCTCTCCGGCACCGCGGGTCCCGGCGTGCCGGCCGGCGCCCGCGCCATGCCGGGCGACTGGCAGGGCTTCTACCTGCCGGAGGCGCGTCTCTTCGTCGCGCCCGACGGCATGGACGGCATCGCCGTCAGCGCCGGCGTGCGCAACCTGTGGGTCGGCATCGGCGTGCACGAGGGCGTCACCGGCGTCTTCGAGGCCGAGGTGGTCAACCGGGGCACGAACCCGAGCGTGCGCGTCCACTTCCGCACGGCCACCGGGGAGCTCGTCGACGACCCCGGGACCGGCACCGCGATGCTGCCCGAGCAGTCGACCCTGTTCGTCGACGCCGACGGTGGCCTCGCGCCCCTGACGACGACGATCGTCGTGGGCGGCGTCACCGCCACGCCCGCGAACACCGACCGCACGCCCGTCACGACGCCGGACACCGGGACCGTCGCGGTCACCGTGACCGTCACCGACGCCGCCGCGCACACGACCGTGCGCACCTTCAGCGTCGGGCGTCGTACCGAGCCGGTGACCCCCGGCGCGACGGGCATGCCGGTCACCGTCACCGACACCTCGCACGAGGCGACGCGGGTCGTCATCGTGTCGCAGACCGGCACGAGCGCCCGCGTCGCCCTCGCGAGCGGTGTGGCCGCCGACTGGTCCTGGACCGGCGGCAGCTCGGGCAGCCTGTCGGCCGCGACCGAGGCCGAGATCGAGGTGGGCTCGGGCGCCACGGTCAGCGTCTCCGCCACGACGACGAGCGCCGCCCAGCAGCACCTGGACGCCTACTTCCTCTTCGACCATCCGAGCCCGAGCGAGGGCCATGACTACGCCGTCAACCCGGCGAACCTGAGCGCCTCGACCGCGACCGACCGCACCCACCCCTCGACCGGTCCCTCGTTCATCGCCGACGCCACCTCCCGCCGGTCGGTCGTCGGAGCGGCCACCCCGCTCACCGTCGACGGGTTCGCGTCGTACGAGGGGCCCGAGCAGCAGCCGGGCCACAACCAGGCGCTCAGCGAGCGCCGCATCGCCGCCATGGTCGAGGCCCTCACGGCGGCCGGGTACACCGCCGTCACCCCGGGCACGGCCCACGGGCACGGACCCGCCCAGGGCAGCGGCGACCCGGCGTCGGCCCGGTGGTGGCACGCGACCGCGACGTCGGGGGCCGGACCGGCGCCCGTCACGGTGACCGCCGACCTGCACCGCGATCCGCCGCCCGCGACGCACGACGACGACCCGGCCCCGCACCAGCCCGCACGCCCCGACTGCTTCCACCTCCTCGGTGTCCGGGTCGAGCTGGTCCGCAGCACCGTCGTGCGCTGCGAGGTCTACGGCGAGTTCGACATCGAGACCGCCACCGAACGCCGCCTCGCCGCGCACGGCGCCGAGCCGCTGCGGGCCGGTGACCGGCCCAACCCGAGCGACGGCATCTGCACCTTCCTCGTGCGGCTGCGCATCGCCGAGGACCAGGGCTCGTGGGACGTCACCGGCGAGTTCCGCGCCAAGGAGGGCGACCTCGACGGGCTCGCCGAGATGCGCGACTCGCAGGCGCACCCGGTCACCCTGAACATCCTCGGGGCCCTGAGCGTCCTCGCGCCGCTGACGTCGTCGGCCACCGAGCTGTCCCCGGCCGCCGGGGCCGTGGTGGCCCTCGGGTCGGTCGCGCTCGGCGCGGGCGACCTGCTGCACACCAAGCGGCTGACCCTGCGGGGCGCCGAGGTCATCGTGTCGCAAGGAGTCCTCGGCGGCGACGGCATCACGACCGTCAGCGACCGCGGCACGGCGGTGAGCGTGCTCCTCGACGTGGAGGTGGCGTTCTGGTTCGACCTCACCCTCGTGCGGGTCGACCCGAACATGCCGGTGACGACGCGGTACAAGGCCATCGGCGTGCGGTCGCAGTGGGGCACCGGCTCGGGAGGGTCGCTCGACTACGTGCCCCTGCCGGTCTTCGACCCGAGCCGGGGCTACTCGCTCGACATCCCCGCGGGATCGATGCACGCGGTGCCGCCGCTCGACAACGTGCTGCGGATCATGGGCGTGCGGGTCAGCCGCGACAACCCGACCTACCTCGAGGTCGAGGTGGGGCTGGGACTCGATCTCGGGATCATCACCATCGAGACGGTCCGGGTGCGCGCCCGCGTCGACGGGCCGCCGCTCGACCTGCAGATCACCAGGCTCGCCGCGTCGATCGACATCCCGAACGTCATCACCGGACGCGGCGAGGTGAGCATCGAGCCGGGTGGCTTCTCGGGCGCGCTCGACGTGCAGATCGTGCCGGTCAAGATCCGCGGCAGCCTGACCTTCACGTTCCGGCAGGCCGGTGGGGTCAGCGGCGTGCTGCTCGGCGCCGAGATCGAGTTCCCCGTGCCGCTCGTGCTCGGGAACTCCGGCCTCGGCATCTTCGGCTTCCTCGTCGGCGTCGGCATCAACCACAAGCGCATCGAGGGCACCGGCCAGGTACCTGCTCTCGACTGGCTGCGCGACCAGCTGGGCCGGCCGGGCGGCGTCATGAACGGCGCGCCGGCTGGGAGCTGCACCAAGGCGGGTTCGCTTTCGCTGCAGGCGTTCTCGTGGGCACGCTCGAGGGCGGCTACGTCCTCCACCTCAAGGGCCTCGTCATCGTCGAGGTGCCGGGCCCGCGCCTGTTCTTCGTCATGAAGGCCGACGTCATCAAGATGCCGCCGGCGCTCGAGGACGCCAACCAGAGCGCGACGTTCCTCGCCGTCCTCGACCTCGACTTCGGCCGCGGCACCATCACGATCGGCATCGTCGCGGAGTACCAGATCGAGAAGATCCTCAAGGTGCGCGTGCCCGTCACCGCGTTCTTCGACACCAACGACGTCGAGTCGTGGCTCGTCGAGCTCGGCAACTACCAGGACCGCGTCACCGTCGAGGTGCTCGAGGTCATCAC
>NZ_JBNDHY010000185.1:0-7969 GCF_056755315.1 Monashia sp. HAY1-2A | reverse complement strand
GCTCATGGACTGCGCCCTCCACCGGGCGGGAGTGACCTTCGTCCTCGACCGGGCCGGCGTCACCGGCAGCGACGGTGCCTCGCACAACGGCATGTGGGACATGACCCTGACCTCGGTCGTGCCGGGCCTGCGCCTCGCGGCCCCCCGTGACGGCGAGCAGGTGCGACGCCAGCTGCGCGAGGCGCTCGACGTGTCCGACGGTCCGACCGTCATCCGTTTCCCCAAGGGTGACGTCGGCGACCCGCTCACGGCCGAGCGCACGATCGGCGACGTCGACGTGCTCTTCGAGAACGCCGGCGAGGCCGTGGACCTGCTCGTCGTCGGGGTCGGTGCCTTCGCCGGGCTCGCCGGCGAGGTGGGGGAGAAGATCGCCGCGCACGGGCGCACGGTCCGCGTCGTCGACCCCCGCTGGGTGCTGCCGGTCAGCGACACCGTCGTCGACCTGGCCCGGCGGGCCGGCACGGTCGCGGTCGTCGAGGACAACCTCGTCAGCGGCGGCGTCGGTGCGGCGGTGACCCTGGCCCTGCGCGAGGCGGGGCTCGACGTGCCGGTGCGCACGTACGGCATCCCGAAACGGTTCCTCGACCACGGCTCGCGCGGGCAGGTGCTCGAGGAGCTCGGCCTGACCGCCGACCAGGTCGTCGCCGACCTCGAGCCCCGGCTGGCCTGACGCCGGAAGGTCGCCCCTCGGTCGAGGTGATACCTCGCGCCGGCGCGCGACGCCGCACCTCCATCCGACGCGACCGGCCCCGGGTCGAGGTGATACCCCGCGCGCCGGAGCGCGACGATCCACCTCGACCGCGCGGGCCTCAGCCGGGGGACTGGAGCGCTCGCAGCCGCAGCGCCAGCTGCAGCTCGAGGGCGTGGTCCGGCTGCTGCCACGACGCCCCCAGCAGGGCCGCGATGCGCTCGAGCCGCTGCGACACCGTGTTGACGTGGACGTGCAGCGTGCCGGCGGCGTGGCGGGGGCTGCCACCGGCGGCGAAGTACGCGGCCAGCGTGCCGAGCAGGTCGGTGCCGCGTCGCTCGTCGTAGTCGATGACCGGGCCGAGCAGCCGGTGCACGTAGTCGTCGACGTCCGGTGCCGAGCCGACGATGAGGCCGGCGAAGCCGAGCTGCGTCGCCGCGGCGCCCTGGCCCCGGTGCCCGAGAGCGATGAGCGCACCGACGGTACGAGCGCCCTCCTCGTGGGCAGTGGGGATGGCGTCGACGCCCTCGAGCGGCCCGACGCCCGCCACGGTGACGCAGGTCCGCCGCCCGATGCGGGCCGCCACGGCGCGGGCCAGAGCGTCGGCGTCGGTGCCGGGCACGAGGGCGACGACGTCGCCGTCGTGCGAGCCCACGAGCGCGCTCTCGTCGGTGGCCGCGCTCGCCGAGATGAGCAGGGCGCGGTGGCCGTGCGGGTCCTCGCCCCGCAGGACGAGCAGGCAGAACGGACGGTTGGGGTCCAGGCCGGCCGCGCGGGCCAGCTGGAGTCGCTCCTCGTGGCTGCCCCGGGCGCTGACGAGGTCCGAGACGAGACGGTTGCGTGCCGACTGGCGCGCGTCGGCGGCCTGCCGCTCGAAGAGCAGGACGAGCGCCGTGACGACGCCGGCGCGTTCGACGGTCCGCTGCTCGGACTCGCTCAGCCGTCCGAGGCCGCCGACGACGAGGGTCCCGAGCCGTTCGCGCGCTGCCGTGACGGGCAGGACGTACATGCCCTCGCGCTCGACGAGGCGCCCGGTGCCCTGGCCGGGGACGCTGGACAGGAGGTCCTCGAGGAGGCCGACGCGCCCCGACCCCGGCTCCGGCGCCGGGCCGGCGGTCCCGATGCGGGCGCCGTCCTCGTCGACGAGCACAGCCCAGCCACCGAGGAGGTCGCACAGGGCCCGGGCGACGTCGTCGACGCCGCCGCCACCGAGCACGAGCGAGGCGAACCGGTCGTGCGCGGCCGCCGCGCGCTCGATCCCCTCGGCGTACCGGCGCACCGTCTCGTGCGCCTCCGACAGCTGCGCCAGGGCGTTCTCGGCGTCGGCGAGGGCACGGGTCTGCACGAGAGTGACCGCGGCGAGCGTGGCGAGGTTGCCGAGGAGCGCGACCTCCTCACGGGTGAAGGGCCGGGACGAGCGGTTGGCGGCGAACAGCACCCCGACGAAGTGGGACTCGACGATGAGCGGGGTGCCGCAGATCGCGATGATGCCCTCTTCGCCGACGGCACCGTCGATCGCGGCCGTGTGGCGGAACCTCTCGTCGGACCAGTAGTCGGCCGTCCAGTACGGCTTGTGCGTCGATGCCACGAGCCCGCCGAGGCCCGCACCGAGGGCGAGGCGCACCGACTGGAACGCCGCGGACACCGACCCGTCCGTCGCGCGCATGAAGGTGTCGCCTGCCTCCGGGTCGTAGAGCGTCAGGTACGCGAGGTCCGTGCCCACGAGCCGGCGGGCGCGCCGCACGATCGCGTCGAGCACCTGCGCAGGGTCGTGCTCGGTGGCCAGCTCACGGGCGGTGTCGAGCAGGGCGGCGAGGCCGGCCTCGCGGTGCAGGTGCACCTCGCGGGAGGCGGTGATGCGCAGCGCGAGGTCGCGGGCGCCGGCCGGGGCGGGAGCCGCCGCGACCTCGGCGACCGGCGCGTCGGTCGCCAGCAGCTCGAGCAGCCGCATCAGCCGCCCGGCCTCCGAACCGTCGTCCGGGACCGCCGAGAGGACCGGGGGGAGGTCGTGCTGGAGGTCGCGTCCGAGGTCCTCGGGGACGTCCTCGGACGCGTCGGCAGGGCTGTGCGTGGCCACGGGCAGATCCTAGGCAGTTCGTCGGGAGGCCGGACCCTCAGTGCGCCGTCCAGCCGCCGTCCATGGAGAACGACGTGCCGTTGACCGACGCCGAGGCCGGCCCGCAGAGGAACAGGGCGAGGGCGGCGACCTCCTCGGGCTCGACGAGGCGCTTGACCGCGACCGGCTCGAGCATGACCTTCGCGACGACCTCCGACTCGGGGATCCCGTGCGTGCGGGCCTGGTCAGCGATCTGCTTCTCCACCAAGGGAGTCCGCACGTACGCCGGGTTGATGCACGTCGAGGTGACTCCCCGCGGCCCACCCTCGAGGGCCACGACCTTGGACAGGCCCTCGAGGCCGTGCTTGGCCGTGACGTAGGCGCACTTGAAGGGGCTGGCCCGCAGCCCGTGCACGCTCGAGACGTTGACGACGCGGCCCCAGCCCTGGGCGTACATGTGCGGCAGGGACTGGCGGATGAGGCGGAACGGTGAGACGAGCATGAGGTCGAGGATGAGGTCGAAGCGCTCGAGCGGGAACTCCTCCACCGGGCTGACGTGCTGGATGCCGGCGTTGTTGACGAGGATGTCGACGTCGGTGGGCAGGCTCGCGAGGCCGTCGAGGTCGGCGAGGTCCGCCATCACGGGAATGATGGCGCCCCCGTCAGCACCGTCGCTGCGGTCGGAGCCGTCTGCCAGGGTGCGCACGCCGTCCCCGTCCCGGTCGACGGCGTGGACGGTGGCGCCCGCAGCAGCGAGAGCCCGCGCGACGCTTGCGCCGATGCCGCTCGCGGCGCCGGTGACCAGCGCCGTGCGCCCGCTCAGGTCGATCGGTTCGTTGACCGCCCGCCGGCCTGGGCCGGGGCGGTCGGTTGCTGGGTCGCGTGCGTCGTCGCGGGCGCCGGGCATGCGGGAAGGCTAGGGGAGCCGACTGCTCGGCACCTGTGTGGTCCCCGAACACAAAACGCGCGAAGTGGTGTGGAGGGCGCGGTGGGCGTCGAACCGACTGGCCCTCCATCGGGGCGTGGCTGTGAGGAGGCTGCAAATGTGCCGATGCACCCGCCGGCCGCCGGTGTCGGACCTACTCTGACAAGACGTAGTAGATCGACTGGTGCAGGGGCGACTCACAGTTCCTTCCGTCCAGGAGGTCTTCGATGTCCACCGTGTTCTTCACAGCAGGAGAGCCGACGCCCGCAGGTGCTGTCGTCCAGTGGGGCTTCATCACCGTCACGGTCGCCAACCTCGTCACGATCCTCGTGATGCTCCTCGTCTTCGTCCTTGCGGTCCTCCTGCCCTTCCCGGGCTCGCAGGGGGAGGACGACCGATGAGCTCTCGGGCAGCACCGTCGAGCCCCGCACCGAGCCCCGCGGCGGGTGCCCGCACCACGTGGACGGGCAGGCTGAGCGGGTGGATCGAGGGGCTCGTCCCCAAGGGGCAGTGGCTGCCCGACCGCCAGCCGGCATACGTGGCCTCGTGGGTGTACGTCTTCGGCGTCGCCTGCCTGGCAAGCCTCGTCGTCGTCATCGCGTCGGGTCTGGTGCTCACGCTCGGCGGCCTGACGTGGTGGCACTCGAGCTCCGTGGGACGGTTCATCAACTCCATGCACCTGTGGAGCGTCGAGCTGTTCTTCGCGACGATGGTGATCCACCTGTGGGGCAAGTTCTTCATGGCCGCGTGGCGCGGCCACCGTGGCCTCACGTGGGCCACCGGCGCCCTGGCCTTCTTCGGTTCGCTGGGCACCGCCTTCACCGGCTACCTGATCCAGACCAACTTCGACTCCCAGTGGATCAGCACCCAGGCCAAGGACGGGCTCAACGCCGCCGGCATCGGCGCCTACTTCAACGTCATGAACGTGGGGCAGATGGTGCTGTGGCACGTCTCGCTCCTGCCGCTCGTCGTCGGGGTCATCGTCGGCCTCCACCTGCTCCTGGTTCGGCGCCGTGGCGTGGTGCCGCCCATCGGCGCCGAGGCACCCGCCGAGGTCGTGCAGCCGGAGTCGCCGCTGCCCTCGGCACCGCCTGGGAGCTCGGCACCCACGGGCCCCGCTCCCACGTCCGCCCCTGAGGACAGCCGCCCGCAGCGCACTCGCACGGGAACGGGGGTCAGGCCATGACCGCCGTACGCGTTCCCCGGAGCCAGCGACGGAGCGCCACGTGGGCGCCCGACTCGCACGACTTCCCGACCCGGCGCTACGACCTCGTCAAGGAGTTCGTCATCGCGCTGGGCGTCATACTCGTGCTGACCCTCGTCGCGGCCATCGTCTTCTCCTCACCCGACGACCCGGCGATCTCGCTGCAGCAGTGGGCCCAGCAGGCGCCGAACGACGTGGTGGCCACGGCAACCGGCGAGCTGGCCGGCACCACGACCTCAGCCGGCTACGGGCCGCCCTACAACACCGCGGCCGACGGCCAGACCCTCGGCCCGGTCAACCTGCAGAAGCTCCCCGGCGTCACGGAGCCGGTCGACTCCGCCAACGACTTCGTCATCACCCCCTTGCGCACGCTCTCGTCGCAGCCGCTCGTGGCAGCGGCCCTGCGTCGATGGTCGGCCGCGACGCCGGACCAGCAGACGAAGTGGGCGCAGGCCTACTCCGACGCCCTGGGCAAGGCGCCCGACGGCGACCCGGCCAAGGTGGCGACCGGTGACTACGGCCCGGTGCCGGTCCTGGCGCAGGGGGTGCTGGCGCTCGCATCCAGCGGTGCGCTGGAGGGCCTGCTGACGTCGAGGACCAGCTTCTTCGGCGTCAACAGCACCAAGCCGCTGCTCCTGCTGGCCGACGGTTCGCACCTCGAGGACCAGGCCCGCGCCCAGAACCTCGGCGGCGACCAGTGGGGGATCATGAACGAGACCGGCAACTATCCCGGCCAGCCGTGGCTGTGGCTCTACACCCTCTGGTACCAGGTGCCCCCGTTCTCGACGTCCGACAACGCCGACGTGCAGGTGTGGGCGCTGATGATCCTGCTCAGCATCGGGTTCGTCTGTATCCCGTGGATCCCGGGACTGCGGACCCTGCCGAAGCATCTCGGGGTGCACAAGCTCATCTGGAGGCAGTATCGGCGTTAGGCAGCGCCGACGCCTTCAGGCCGCGCCCTTCAGCCGGACGCCTGCAGCCAGGCGTCGGGCTGAAGGAGCGTCGGGCCGGAGTCGTCAGGCGGGCGTCATCCGGAGGATGACCCGGGCCTGGTCGTCGGCGACGTAGAGGGCGCCCGAGGGCGTGACGAGCAGGCCCTGGGGCTCGATGAGGCCGCTGCTCACGAGGACGGTCGAGGGGCCCCCACCACCGGGCCAGCGCAGCACGTCGTGGCGGGTGTGCCGCACGTCGGTCACGAGCAGGTTGCCAACGGCGTCGAAGGCGACGTCGTCCGGCATGGCGGCCTCCGCTGCGCGGACCCGCGAGCCCCCCGGACCCAGCCGCCAGACTCCACCGCCGCACTCGTCGGCGACGTAGACGTCCCCGTCCGGACCGACGGCGGCGCCGACGGGGTGGACGAACGCGCTCGCGAGGACGGTCCGCGACCCTCCGTCGGGCGAGAACCGGTAGATGGTGCCGGTCACCGGGTCGGGGACCACGAGGGTGCTGGTGGTCGCGTCCCACCCGATCCCGTCGACGCCCTGGTGGCACGTCGCCTTGACGGACGTGCCCGGCAGGGCGGCGAGGACGGTCGGCGTCGACTGGCCCGGGCGGAACTCGACGAGCCGGTTCGCGTCCTCCTCGGCCACGACCATGCTCCCGTCCGGCAGGAACACCATGCCCTCGGGGCCGGGCAGCCCTCGGTGCAGGACGGTCGCCGAGCCGTCGGCATTGAGCCGGCTGATGGTGCCGAACGCGTAGTCGCTGTAGAGGAGGGCGCCCGACGGGTCGAGCACCAGGTCGTCGGGATGGTCGGCGCCCCGGTGGACGACCTGGACCCGATAGCTCGCCGGCGTCGGGGCGCTCGTGCTCGTCGAGGCGCGCGCAGAGGAGGCGGGCCGGGACGGCGTGGCCGTATGCGTGGGGCCGGCGGACGGCATGCCCGAGGACGGGCTGGTCGTCGGCGGGTCGCTCGTGCTGGTCCGGGTACTGACCGTCCCGCCCTGGGGGGCCTGCGTCGGGGCCGGGGAACCGCCCGTGCAGCCGGCGAGCACGAGCCCGAGGCCGACGACGGCGGCGAGGGACGCGCGAGTCCTCATGCGTCGACGCTAGGTCGGGCATCTGTGACCCGCCGGGGAGGCGGCTGCAGGTGCCCGACGTGCTGCGTCAGAGACCGAGCTGCTCCAGCCCGACGGCAACGGCGCAGAGGGTTGCGGCAAGAGCGCTGGCGGTGCGACGCATGCTGGACTCCAGTGTCGTGAGCGGTCGGGTTGTTGACCGCTCGGGCGCCGGGCCAGCCGGCTCCCGAGGCTCGGTGTAACACCGGCCCCGGAGGACGCAAGGGTTGCGCGCCGCCCGGGGCCGGCTCGTGTCCGGCTCAGATGTCGCGGAAGACCTCGATCGTCGCGCCGAGGCGGTTGAGGCGCTCGGCCAGGTCCTCGTAGCCGCGGTTGATGACGTAGACGTTGCGCAGCACCGACGTGCCGGGGGCCGCGAGCATGGCGAGGAGGATGACGACGCCGGGACGCAGCGCCGGGGGGCACACGACCTCGGCCGCGCGCCACCGCGTCGGGCCCTCGACGATGACCCGGTGCGGGTCGAGCAGCTGGACGCGCCCGCCGACCTTCGTCAGCTCGGTCAGGTAGATGGCCCGGTTCTCGTAGACCCAGTCGTGGATCATCGTGCTGCCCTCGGCGACGGCCCCGATGAGCGCGAAGAACGGCAGGTTGTCGATGTTGAGGCCCGGGAAGGGCATCGGGTGGATCTTGTCGGTCGGCGCCGTGAGCGGGCCGGGGATCGTCGTCAGGTCGACGAGGCGCGTCTTGCCGTTGGCGGACGTGTACTCGGCGGAGAGGTCGTACTTCATCCCCATGCCCTCGAGCGTCGCGAGCTCTATCTCGATGAACTCGATCGGGACGCGGCGGATCGTGATGGCCGAGTCGGTCACGACCGCCGCGGCGATGAGGCTCATCGCCTCGATGGGGTCCTCGCTCGGCGAGTACTCGACGTCGACGTCGATGGTGGCGCGGCCGTGGACGGTAAGGGTCGTCGTGCCGATGCCCTCGATGCGCACGCCGAGCTTCTCGAGGAAGAAGCACAGGTCCTGCACCATGTAGTTCGAGGACGCGTTGCGGATGACCGTCTCGCCCTCGTACC
>NZ_JBNDHY010000184.1:0-7969 GCF_056755315.1 Monashia sp. HAY1-2A | reverse complement strand
GATGATGAGCTGGATCGCGAGCGCCCGGCGGACCGACTCCTCCGACGGCGTCGTGACGGCCTCGTCGTAGGCGTTGGTGTGCAGGCTGTTGGCGTTGTCGTAGATGGCGATGAGCGCCTGGAGCGTCGTACGGATGTCGTTGAAGTCCATCTCCTGCGCGTGCAGGCTGCGGCCGGACGTCTGCACGTGGTACTTCAGCTTCTGGCTGCGCTCCCCCGCTCCGTACCTCTCCTTCATCGCCACGGCCCAGACGCGTCGGGCGACCCGGCCCAGCACCGAGTACTCGGGGTCCATGCCGTTGCTGAAGAAGAAGGACAGGTTCGGGGCGAAGTCGTCGATCGCCATGCCACGCGCGAGGTAGCTCTCCACGTAGGTGAACCCGTTGGCGAGGGTGAACGCGAGCTGGCTGATGGGGTTGGCCCCCGCCTCGGCGATGTGGTAGCCGGAGATGCTCACCGAGTAGAAGTTGCGCACCTGGTGCTCGATGAACCACTCCTGGATGTCGGCCATCATCCGCAGGGAGAACTCGGTGCTGAAGATGCAGGTGTTCTGGCCCTGGTCCTCCTTGAGGATGTCGGCCTGCACCGTGCCGCGGACGTTGGCGAGGGCGTACGCGGCCAGCTGCTCGCGCTCGTCGTCGGAGGGCTCCCGGCCCTCGCGGTCGCGGAACGCGTCGACCTGCTGGTCGATGGCGGTGTTGAGGAAGAACGCGAGGATCGTCGGCGCCGGCCCGTTGATCGTCATCGACACCGACGTCGTCGGCGAGACGAGGTCGAAGCCGCTGTAGAGCACCTTCATGTCCTCGAGGGTGGCGACGGAGACGCCCGACGTGCCGACCTTGCCGTAGACGTCGGGACGCGGGTCGGGGTCGCGGCCGTAGAGGGTCACCGAGTCGAACGCCGTGGACAGGCGGGTGGCCGGCTGACCCTCCGACAGCAGCTTGAACCGCCGGTTGGTGCGGAACGGGTCGCCCTCGCCCGCGAACATGCGGGCCGGGTCCTCGTTGTCGCGCTTGAACGGGAAGACCCCCGCGGTGAAGGGGAAGAAGCCGGGCAGGTTCTCGCGACGCAGGAAGGACACGAGCTCACCGTGGTCGGTGTAGCGCGGCAGCACCACACGTCGGATCTTGTTGCCGGACAAGGACTCCCGCGTCAGCTTGGTGACGATCTCGCGGTCACGCACCTTGACGACCTGTTCGTCGCCCGAGTAGGCCTCGACGACCGAGGGCCAGGCTGTGAGCGCGTCGGCGACCGCTTGCGGCACGTCGGTGCGCGCGGCCCCGAGCAGAGCGTCGACCCCCGAGGCGTCGGACCCGGCGTCGACGAGCTCGCCCCGGACGAGGTCGAGGCGCTGCACCCGGGCCGCGGCGGCAGCGAACCGCGCGGTGTCGGCGTGGTAGCGGCGGACGGTCTCGCTGATCTCGGCGAGGTAGCGGACGCGGGAGGCCGGCACGACGGTGGAGATGCGCGTGGACTGCTTCGTCGAGACGTGCGGCAGGATGCCCTCCTGGACCGGCATCCCCTTGTCGGACAGGAGCGTTCGCAGCTCCTGGTAGAGCGCGGTGACGCCGTCGTCGTTGAAGGTGGCCGCGCTCGTGCCGTACACCGGCATGTCGGCCGGGCCCTTGCCGAACGCCTCGCGGTTGCGGACCATCTGGCGGCCGACGTCGCGCAGGGCGTCCTCGGCGCCGCGGCGCTCGAACTTGTTGATGGCGACGACGTCGGCCATGTCGAGCATGTCGATCTTCTCGAGCTGGCTGCTCGCACCGAACTCGGGCGTCATGACGTAGAGCGAGACGTCGGAGTGCTCGACGATCGCGGCGTCGCCCTGGCCGATGCCGGGGGTCTCGA
Organism: Monashia sp. HAY1-2A; assembly: GCF_056755315.1. Taxonomy (NCBI): domain Bacteria; kingdom Bacillati; phylum Actinomycetota; class Actinomycetes; order Micrococcales; family Intrasporangiaceae; genus Intrasporangium; species Monashia sp. HAY1-2A. Next base: position 6,119 of record NZ_JBNDHY010000184.1, on the reverse strand, counting down.
GGACGACGAGGTCGAAGCCCGCGGCCTTGACGACGGCGAGGATGTCGTCGAGACGCCCGGGCACCTGGCTCTTGCCGCGCGTGGCGAGGCTGCGGAAGAAGACGCGGTCGCCGTCGAGCGAGCTCATCCGGATGCGGTCGCCGAGGAGGGCGCCGCCTCCGCGGCTGCGCGTGGGGTCGACGGCGAGGACGGCGACGCGCAGCTTGTCCTGCTGGTCGAGGCGCAGCCGGCGGACGAGCTCGTCGGTGAGGCTGGACTTGCCGGAGCCGCCCGTGCCGGTGATGCCGAGGACGGGGACGTGCCGCCGGGTGGCGGCCTCGCGGACGCCGGCGAGCAGGGCGTCGCCCAGCTGGCCCTCCTGCGCGCCGGTGACGGCGCGCGCGACCGCGGCACGGTCACCGGCGAGGACGGCCTCGAGGGTGGGAACGCCGACCTCCCACGGGTCGAAGTCGCAGTCGGCGACGACGCCGTTGACCATGCCGACGAGCCCGAGCCGCTGGCCGTCCTCGGGGCTGAAGATCGTGACCCCGGACTCGCGCAGCCGGGCGATCTCCTCCGGCACGATGACGCCGCCGCCGCCGCCGACGACGCGGACGTGACCGGCGCCGTTCTCGCGCAGCAGCTGCACGAGGTACTCGAAGTACTCGACGTGCCCGCCCTGGTAGGAGCTGACCGCGACGCCCTGCGCGTCCTCCTCGATCGCGGCGTCGACGACCTCCTGGACGGAGCGGTTGTGGCCGAGGTGGATGACCTCGGCCCCCTGGCTCTGCATGATCCGCCGCATGATGTTGATCGACGCGTCGTGCCCGTCGAAGAGGCTGCTCGCCGTGACGATCCGGACGTGGTGGCTCGGGTGGTGCAGGGCGGGCTGGGCGGGCTGGTGCTGCTGGGACGACTGCGCGGTCACGACTGGCCTCCGGGGTGCGACGCTGACCCAAAAATACTAGGACTTCCTACTAATGGACGTCAACGCGTCCTCGTCCTACGATGGCGCCATGAGCGCGGAGACCAACGGCACCGCTGTCACGGGCGCACTCGCCGCCGGGTCGGGCCTCGGCTTCGACCCGATCGCCCGCGCCCGCGAGCAGTGGGTCGAGCAGGGCTGGGAGACGGCGGCCGACGGGATGGCGGCGATCACCTCCCTCATGCGCGCGCACCAGATCGTCCTCGCGCGCGTCGAGGCCACCCTGCGCCCGCTGGGCGTGACGTTCGCCCGCTACGAGGTGCTCATGCTGCTGTGGTTCAGCAAGCGCGGCTCGCTGCCGATGAAGGTCATCGGCTCCCGTCTGCAGGTGCACCCGACGAGCGTGACGAACGCCGTGGACCGCCTGCAGGACGCCGGCCTCGTCACGCGCTCCACCCATCCCGAGGACCGGCGGGCGATGCTCGTGGCCCTCACCCCTGCCGGTCGTGAGCTGGCCGAGCGGGCCACCAAGGCGCTCAACACCGAGGTCTTCGAGCAGCCGGTCCTCTCCCAGCGCGACGTGCGCACGCTGCTCGACATCCTCACCCGGCTGCGCCGCTCCTCGGGCGACTTCTGACGGTCGCGTCCTGACGGACGCCGCGTGGTGCAGGTCAGCCGATGACGCGGTCGAGGAAGGCGTTGCCGAACGTGCGCCCGGGGTCGACCCGGTCGCGCAGGGCACGGAAGTCGGCGAGGCGGGGGTAGAGGGGCGCGAGCTCGGCGGCCCGCGCGACGAAGCACTTGCCCCAGTGCGGCCGGGCCCCGAGGGGAAGCAGCGCCTGCTCGATGGCAGGCAGGAGGGCATACACGCGCTCGACGTCGCGCAGCCACGTGAAGTGCACCCCGAGGACGTCGTGGCCGAACGCGCTGCTGAGCCAGTGCTGGTCGGCCGCGACGGTGCGCAGCTCGCACACCTGCAGCACGGGCGCCATCCGCTGCCCCAGGGAGCGCAGCCGCTCGATGGCGGCCGGTGCGTGCTCGCGCGGCAGGAGGTACTCGCTCTGCAGCTCCTCCCCGCGGCTGGGTGTGAACTCCATGCGGAAGTGCGGCAGCCGGTCCAGCCACGGGCCGGGCACACCGCCCTGCTGGGTCACCGACTCGGTCACCCCGCCCTCGAGCATGTGCATCGTCGTCGTGGCCGCCAGGGCACCGAAGAGCTCGGTGGGCGCCGTGTCGGCACGGCTCTTGAGCCAGACCTGTTCCACCCCCGCGTCGGTCCAGCGGGTGAAGAGGCTGACGCTGTAGGCGCTGCTCGTGATCGTCTCGAGCTCGGCCGCCAGGGCCTCCCACGTCAAGCCGGTGTAGACGTCCTGGCGCACGTCGTAGGTGGGCTCGACGTCGAGCGTCAGGGCGGTGACGACCCCGAGCGCGCCGAGCGCGACGACGCTGCCCTCGAACTCCGCGTCCCCACGGCTGGTGGTGCGCAGCTCCCCGTCGGGCCCGACGATGTCCAACGACGCGACCGCCGTTGCGAGCGAACCGTTCTCGACGCCGGAGCCGTGCGTCCCGGTCGCGACGGCACCGGCGACCGAGATGTGGGGCAGCGACGCGAGGTTGCCCAGCGCCCACCCGGCGGCGTGCAGCCGGGTCGCCACCTCGCCGTAGGCCGCTCGGCCGGTCACGCGGGCCGTGCGGGTCCGCTCGTCGACCTCCACGGTGGTCGGCAGGTCGACGAGCGAGACGAGCAGGCCGGCGTCGGTGTCGGTGATGTCGGTGAGGTCGGTGAACGAGTGCCGGGAGCCGAGCGCGCGCACGCGCGGGGCGCGCGCGACGACCTCCTGGAGCTCGTCGACCGACCGGGGCCGTTCGATGCGAGCCCGGTAGGCGTGGTTGCCGGCCCAGTTCATCTCCACCGTCTGCATCGCCCTACTCTGGCGCACCCGCGGTGGAGCCCGCCGTCGAGCCCGCCGTCGAGCCCGCCGTCGAGCCGGCCGTCGAGTCCGCCGTCCCCCCTGTCGTCGCCGTCGGGGCCGCTGCTCGCTCGAGCCCCTCGGGCAGGTCGTCGCGGTGCGTGCGGGCGACGTGGACGACCCCGCCCGGGGTCGTGGCCTCGTCGGCCCGCACCGGCGTCGGGTCGGCCGGGCCGGCGGGCGCGGCACGCCCGCGTGTCAGGCCGGCGATGATCATGCCGATGAAGCTGGGCCGCCCCTGGCTCTTGGACAGGACGTCGAGCGCGACGGCCCCGAGCAGGACGAGACCCTTGATGATCTGGACGTAGTTGGAGTCGACGCTGAGGTTGGCGAGCCCGAGGTTGAGCACGCCCATGACGAGGCCACCGATCATCGACCCGGTCACGGTGCCGACGCCGCCGGCGACGGCGGCTCCGCCGATGAACACGGCCGCGATCGCGTCGAGCTCGAAGCCCACGCCGTCCTTGGGGTTGGCCGCGTTGAGGTAGGCGGTGAACACCATGCCGGCGACGCCGGCGAGGAAGCCCATGTTGACCATGGCGAACAGGTCGATGCGCCGGGTGTCGACACCGGAGAGGCGGGCGGCGTTGGCGTTGCCGCCCACCGCGTAGATCTGCCGCCCGAGCACGGTTCGCTGGGTGACGTAGGTGTAGATGACGACGAGGGCGCCGAGGATGAGGCCGACGACCGGGACCCCCTTGTACGAGGCGAGCAGCAGGCCGAGCACGAGCATGAGCCCGCAGACGACGGTGAGCTTGAGGACGGTCAGGGCCATCCGGGGCACCGGCATCCCGTAGCTGCGCAGGTCGGCGCGCCGGCGCAGGTCGAGGTAGACGATGACGGCGATCGCGAGGAGCGTCAGCACGAGCGTCGGGTTGTGGTACCCGGTCACCGGTCCCATCTCGGGGAGGTAGCCGTTGGCGATCTTCTGGAAGCTCTCGGGCACGGGGATCGACTCGGCGTTGAGGATGATGAGGTCGAGGCCGCGGAACAGCAGCATGCCGGCCAGCGTGACGATGAAGGCCGGGATGCCGACGTAGGCGACCCAGAAGCCCTGCCAGATGCCGACGAGGATCCCGAGCGCCAGCCCCAGCAGGATGGCCGCCGGCCACGGCAGGTCGAACTTCGCCATCGCCAGTGCGACAGTCGCACCGACGAAGGCACACACCGAGCCGACCGACAGGTCGATGTGGCCGGCGATGATCACCATGACCATGCCGATCGCGAGGATGAGGACGTAGCCGTTCTGCACGAGCAGCGACGTGACGTTGCGCGGCTCGAGGAAGAGCCCGTCGGTGAGGATCTGGAACATCGCCACGAGCAGCAACAGGGCGATCATCATGCCGTACTGGCGGATGTTGCCACCGAGCGCCTTGCGGATGTCGCGGACGAGGGACGTGCCGGCGCGGGCGGTGTCGCTGGTCGGGGCGGGTGCGGTGTCGATGGCCATCTCAGTCGGCCTTTCGCTGGGTCATGTGTCGCATGAGCACTTCCTGGTTTGCCTGTTCCCGCGGAACCTCCGCGGTGATGACCCCTGCACTGAGGGTGTAGATGCGGTCGCAGAGCCCGAGCAGCTCGGGCAGCTCCGAGGAGATGACGAGGACGCCGCGTCCGCTGTCGGCGAGACGGTTGACGATCTCGTAGATCTCGTACTTCGCGCCGACGTCGATGCCGCGCGTCGGCTCGTCGAGGATGAGCACGTCGGGCTCGGTGAACATCCACTTGCCGAGAACGACCTTCTGCTGGTTGCCCCCGGAGAGCTTGGCGACCCCCGTCTCGATGGAGGGCGTCTTGATGTTCATGTCGCGGCGGTAGCGCTCGGCCGCGAGCACCTCCTGCCGCTGGTCGACGGCACCGGCGCGGCCGCGGATGTTCCGGAGGCCGGCCGCAGTGATGGAGACCCGGATGGAGTCGAGCAGGTTGAGCCCGAGGCTCTTCCGGTCCTCGGTGACATAGGCCAGCCCGGCGTCGATGGCGCGCCGGACGGTGTTGGCGCGGAGCACCTTCCCGTCCTTGACCAGCTCGCCGCTGATCTTGTGGCCGTAGGACTCACCGAAGACGCTGCGGGCCAGCTCCGTGCGACCGGCGCCCATGAGGCCCGCGAGCCCGACGATCTCGCCGCGGCGGATCCTCATGCTGGCGCCCTTGACGACGAGCCGTGACGAGTCCTGCGGGTGGGCCACGGTCCAGTCACGGATCTCGAGCAGCAGCTCGCCGACCGTCGGCTCGTGCGGGGGGAACCGGTGGTCGAGGTCACGGCCCACCATCCCGCGGATGATCCGGTCCTCGTTGACCTCGCCGCGCCGCACGTCGAGGGTCTCGATGGTGCGCCCGTCGCGGATGATGGTGATCGAGTCGGACACCTCCTCGATCTCGGCGAGCTTGTGGCTGATCATGATCGAGGTGATGCCCTTGGCCTTGAGGCCCAGGAGCAGGTCGAGCAGGTGGCGGGAGTCCGTGTCGTTGAGGGCCGAGGTCGGCTCGTCGAGGATGAGGAGCTTGACGTCCTTGGCCAGGGCCTTGGCGATCTCGACGAGCTGCTGCTTGCCGATGCCGATGTTCTTGATCTGCGTGTCGGGGTCCTCGTCCAGGCCCACCCGTGCGAAGAGCTCGAGCGCGCGCTGCCGCGCGGCGAGCCAGTTGATCCGCCCCGCGGAGGCCTGCTCGTTGCCGAGGAAGAGGTTCTCCAGGATCGACAGCTCCGGGACGAGCGCCAGCTCCTGGTGGATGATGACGATGCCCGCCGCTTCGCTCTCGCGGATTCCCTTGAACTCGCACAGCCGCCCGTCGAAATGGATCTCGCCGGTGTACGTCCCGTGGGGATAGACCCCCGAGAGCACCTTCATCAGGGTCGACTTGCCGGCGCCGTTCTCGCCGCAGATGGAATGGATCTCGCCGCGCTGCACCTCGAGGTTGACGTCGGACAGCGCCTTCACCCCCGGGAACTCCTTGGTGATGGAGCGCATCGACAGCATCGTCGTGTTCATGGTCACTCGCGTCTCTCTCTCGACCCGAGCCGGGCCCCTGGTGCGGCGGGGTGCGCCGCCGGCCGCACCAAGGGCCCACGGCTCGGCTACTTCAGCTGGTCGGCGGTGTAGTACTTCGCGCTGATCAGCACGTCCGTGGCGTTGCTCTTGTCGACGGCGACCGGCTGCAGCAGCATCGTCGGGACGTTCTTGATGCCGTTGTTGTACGACGTCGTGTCGTTGACGGTGACCGTCTTCTTCGTGTCGATCTCCTGGATC
>NZ_JBNDHY010000183.1:0-8154 GCF_056755315.1 Monashia sp. HAY1-2A | reverse complement strand
CCCCCCCCCCCCCCCCCCCCCCCCCCCCCCCCCCCCCCCCCCCCCCCCCCCCCCCCCCCCCCTCCCCAAAAAAAAACACCCCCCCCCAGATTACTACGCGTCTCGTGGGCTCGGAGATGTGTATAAGAGACAGGTGGGGGCGCGACGCCCCGCCACCTGCGGGCCTCACGTCCCGATGAGCACGCTGACCGCGGTGTTGCCGGTGCAGTCCGGGATCTGCCGGATGGCCCACCGGCCGCGGAGACCGTTGCCGTCGAAGTCGGACTCCGCGTCCCGCTCCTCGACCTCCCCGTCCGATGCCGTCCAGCCGCGGGTGGAGTAGGCGCGCTGCATGTCGGCGAGCGTCTGCTCGAAGGACGTCGGGGAGACGGCCGTGACCACGGTTCGCCCACCGCTACGGGCCTGGACACCGGTGACGACGTAGCCGGCGGGCAACGTCGCCTGCTGGGGGAACCCGTCCGGCAGGTCGACGGGCTTCGCGTCCCTGGCGCAGACCATCGCAGCCGGGGACGCGCCGGTGCCGGGTTGCGCCACGGCGGCCTCCAGCTCGTCCTCGCCGCAGGCGGACAGGAGCGTCAGCGCCATGAGCGCCGCGACGACGGCGCCCCCGCGAGCCGGCGTCCCCGGGCTCACCGGAGGACCTGCGTCTGGCGCCGGTTGTCGGTCTCGTCCGACTCGCGGACGTGGCCGTCCGGGTCGGCCACGACGACCACCGTGTGGGTTCCCTTGGCGAGGCGCACACCGGGGAACGTCACGTTCGTCGAGCGTCCCGCCGCGACGTCGGTCGGCGCGGACGTCGCGACGTTCACGCCGTCGACGAACAGCCGGGTCGTGACGCCGGTGGCCGCGGCCCGGCCGGTGTTCGCGACGGTCGTGCTCGTGGCGTAGAGCCCGCCGGTCCTCGCCACCGACAATGTCGTGGGCGTCAGGTTCGGCAGGGCGTCGAAGGCCGAGTACAGCGTGGCGCCGGACTGCTGGCGCGCGATGGTGGCGTAGGCGTCGAAGTTCTGCGCCCCACCCGGCTGGGCACAGGCGCCGGTGCAGCCGTCGGCGTACCCGACCTCGACCCGACCGGTGCGGTCCACCGTGGCGTCCATGAAGTCGAGCAGGTTGCGGTCGTTGCCGCACGTCGTGCCGCCGGTGCAGATCGAGCCGCGCTGGACGGGGTCGCTCGGGGTGGTGTCGACGGTGACCCAGCTCCTGCCACCGTCGTACGTCGTCGAGACGTAGAGGTGCCAGACGCCGGTGAAGTTCGCCGCGTCCTGGTAGTTGCCGGGGGTCGTCGTGCCGATGAAGGCGAAGGACGCCCGGTCGTCGTCACCGGCGACGACGGCCGGGAAGACGGTGTTGTGGATGCCGAGGCCGGCGCCGACGTTCTGGTCGTCGGTCCACGTCCGGCCCTTGTCGCGGCTCACCGCCACTCGTGGCGTCCCGTCGGCGGCCTGGTAGCCGAGGTAGACCGTGCCCTTGGCGCCGATGCCGACGCTCGGGTCGGAGTCGCCCGCGGTGCTGGCCGGGTTCTTGCGGACCGACCACGTCGTGCCACCGTCCTCGGACACCGCGACGGCCTGGTTGCCGCCACACGACTTGTTCGGCACGTAGACGGTGCCGTCCGGGGCGACCTTGACGTGTCCGTGCAGGCCGCCGCAGTCGAGCAGCGAGTACATCGGCACGGCCGGCCCGAAGGTGACGCCGCCGTCGTGGCTCGCGGCACAGCTGGCGTCGGCGATGTCCTGGCTGCAGTAGTACACGGCGTTCGGATAGGTCGACGTCGGAAGGGCTCCGGTCCCGTTCGGGGAGTAGGCGCCTCCGCCGACGGTCTGGTGGTCGACCCCGGAGTTGAGGCCACCACCCTGGCTGGGTGACCAGGTCCGGCCCTCGTCGTCGGAGTAGCACATCAGCGAGGTCTTGCCCGCGAGCTGGCTCTCGAAGACGCGGCCCGTCTTCGGGTCGGTGAACCCGATCGGGTCGAGCGAGGTCGAGCCGCCCGTGAGGCAGCCCTTGGCCGGCGTCGCCGACACGTCCGACCACGTCACCTTCGAGGGAGTCACGGTGTCGTCCCAGGTGGCCCGGTACGTGTCGTACAACGCCTGGTAGAAGGTCGACCCGGTGGTGTGGGCGGCGCCGATCGAGGGCTCGCCGGCGTCGTGGGCGCGGCCGAAGGACTCCGGGGCCCCGTACTGGCTGAAGGTCGGCGGCGTCGCCGTGCCCGGCGCCGGGTTGGCCGGCACGTCGGTCAGCGTCGCGGTGCCGGTGACGGTCTCACCGAGCGGGGCGAAGGGGACGATCCGCACGGTGTAGTCGCCGCTCGTGGGCGGCGCGACGATGACCTCGGGGTCGGCGCTCGATGCCGCCGACGCGACGACCGCACCGTTGGCGTCGAGGAGGTAGACGTCGAAGTCGGCGGCGGCGGTGGCCCAGCCGACCTTGATCGTCAGCTGGTGCGTCGTGCCGTAGTCGCTCGGCGTCGACACGTGGAGCGCGAAGTCGTCGCACAGGCCCGGACCGCACGTCACGTCGCCCGTGGTGCCGGTGACGTTGGGGACGGCGAACGGCCCGGCGGTCCACTGGGTGCTCGTGCTCGTGTCGGACACCGAACCGCTGTCGGGGGTGGCGGCGAGCGCCGGTGCGGCGGCGACGAGCCCCCCGGTCAGGGTGGCGGCCGCGAGGAGTGGCAGGGTGCGGGAGCGGACCCTGCCGGACATCGGTGACAGCATGCGTTCTCCTGGCTCGTGTAGAGGCGACGCCCCCGAGGCGTGTGGTGGGACCACCAATCGGGCGAGAACACCGGGCTCCCGCTCGCCGTGACAACGAGCCGCGAGGCGGCCGCGCTACGACCCCGCTCGGTCAAGACTCGGTCAGCAGAGTCTGGGAAGCGGCTGGGAGCGCCGGTGCCCGACGAGGGGGCGCGGTCTGGTCGAATGGGGCCGGACAGTCGTCGGACCCACGTGGAAGGTGCCGCATGATCGAGATCCTCGACCGCAGCCAGCTCTCCCGGGCACGGGCGGTCGGCGCCCTCGTGGCCGACATCCTCCAGACGCTGAGGCGCCGGACCACCGTGGGCACCAACCTCCTCGACATCGACGCCTGGGCCGAGGCGATGATCCTCGAGGCGGGAGCGCAGTCCTGCTACGTCGACTACGCGCCCTCGTTCGGGCGCGGACCGTTCGGCCACTACATCTGCACCTCGGTCAACGACGCCGTCCTGCACGGGCTCCCGCACGACCATGCCCTCGTCGACGGTGACCTGCTCTCGCTCGATCTCGCCGTCTCGCTGGACGGGGTGGTCGCCGACTCGGCCATCAGCTTCGTCGTCGGCCAGGCGCGGCCCGCCGAGAGCGTCGCCCTGGTCCGGGCCACGGAGCGCGCCCTGGCGGCCGCGGTCGCGGCAGCCCGGCCAGGAGCCCACATCGGCGACGTCTCGCACGCCATCGGCTCGACGCTCCAGGCGGCGGGGTACCAGGTCAACACCGAGTTCGGCGGTCACGGTGTCGGGTCGACGATGCATCAGGACCCGCACGTCGCCAACATGGGGCGCCCGGGGCGCGGGTACCGGCTCCGACCGGGACTGCTGCTCGCGCTCGAGCCGTGGGTCATGGCCGACACGGCGCAGCTCGTCACGGACGCCGACGGATGGACGCTGCGCAGCGTGACCGGTTGCCGGACCGCGCACAGCGAGCACACGGTCGCCATCACGAGCGACGGTGCCGAGGTGCTCACCCTGCCGAGCGACCCGCACGCCTGAGCTCAGGGCCCCGAGCGCGAGACCACCGGCTCGGCCGGGTCCGGCTGCTCAGCCGCCGCCCGACGTCCGCGTGACGCCGGCCAGCTCGCGCGCGATGGCGAGGGACAGGTCGCGCGCGAGGAAGCCCGGCGCCTCCCCGTCGAGGCGCTCCCCGGCGCGGCTGTGGGCCCAGGTGGCCCAGACCGCCGCCTGCGCGGGGTCGGCGCCGCGCGCCATGAGCCCCGCCACGGCGCCGGCCTTCACGTCGCCGGACCCGGCCGTTCCCAGGCCCGGGGAGCCCCCGTCGTCCCGCCACGCCTCGCCCTGTGGGGTGACGATGCACGACACCTCTCCCCCGCCGAGCACCACGGCACCCGTCGCCTCCGCGAGCCGGCGCGCAGCGTCGACCGGGTCCTTCCCGAGCTCGGAGCGCGGCACCCGGAGGGTCGATGCCAGCTCGGTGACGTTGGGGGTCAAGAGGACTCGGCCCTCCAGGTGGCGCACGCCGTCCAGGTTGCCGGTCAGGTAGGCCGTCCCGAGGGCGTCGATGACGACGGGGGCGTCGAGCCGAGGCACCACCCGCTCGAGGAGCAGCCTGGCGCAGTCGGGGTCCCTGAGCCCCGGGCCCAGCAGCACGACCTCGACCCGGGAGGCCAGCTCGAGGATGCGGTCCGCGCCGGCGACCGCCAGCTCACCCGAGGCGAGCGCCGGCAGCGGCTCGACGAAGGCCTCCGGCACGGCCACGCCCAGGGCGGACGCCGCGTCCGCCGCCGTGGCGACCTGCACCTTGCCGGCACCCACCCGCAGGGCCGCCTCGGCCGCCAGGACGACGGCCCCGGGGGTCTGGCGGGAGCCCCCGACGACGAGCACGGTGCCCCGGTCCGTCTTGTCCCCGTCGGGCGCCGGCAGCGGCCAGTCGCGCAGCACGTCGACGTCGACGGGGCGTGGCGTCTCACGAGGCATGGCTCTGGCCGCCGTCGGGCGGTGCGGCCTCGTGGGTCTCCTCGGCCTCCGAGGCCGCGAGGTGGGCGGTGTCGGCGAACGAGACGAGCTCGAACCGCCCGTCGTCCCCGCGCCGGTAGCGCGTGAGCGAGCAGTTCCCGAGGGGTTCGTTGCGGTCCAGCTCGAGCAGGCGCTGCTCGTCCAGACCTTCGAGCACGAGGCGGAAGCTCATGATGACGGCCTGGTGCGTGAAGACCCACACCCGCCGGCCGGCGCGCATCGAGGCCAGGTCGACGAGGACGTGACGCACTCTCAGGGCGACGTCCGTCCAGCTCTCCCCGCCCGGAGGGCGGTAGTAGAACTTGCCGAGGCGGGCACGACGCTCGGCCTCCTCGGGGTACGTCTCGCGGATGCCGGCGCCGGTGAGTCCGTCGAAGACACCGAGGTCCCGCTCCCGCAGGCGCTCGTCGAGGCGCGCGTCGAGCCCGAGCGGTCGGGTCACGAGCCGAGCCGTCTGCGCGGCGCGCGCGTACGGGGAGCTGAGGACGACCTCCGGCCGCTCGTCCTCGTCCCAGCCGGCGACCGTCCGGGCCAGGACCGCGGCCTGCTGCTCCCCCCGCTCGGACAGGGGCGTGTCGGGGTCGCGCGTCTCGAGCTCCAGGCGGCCGGCGCCCCGTCGGCGTGCCTCGGCATCGGCCACGTTGCCCACGCTCTCGCCGTGGCGCACGAGCACGAGCTCCTCGACGTGCGCCGGCGTCGACTCGCTGCTGGGTTCGATGGACACGGGCCCTCCTGGCGATCTCGTCCGATGCGACGCAGATACCCGCGCTCCGTCCCGCGCGAACACGACCGCCGCCTGCCGGCGCATCCCCGCGGATCCCGGCGCATCCCGGCGCCCCGGCGCCCCGGCGCCTCCACGCGGCATCGGCCCCCGCCCGGCCCGGGCGTATCGTCGCAGGGAGGCATCGCGCACCAGGACCGCCACCAGGCAGGAGCGCTTCCATGACGCAGATCTCCATCATCGGAACAGGGAACATGGGGCAGGCGATCGCGTCGGTCGCCGAACGGGGCGAGCACACCGTGCAGCTCGTCGGACGACAGGACGACCTCGACGGGCGCGCCGAGGTCGTGGTCCTGGCGGTGCCCTACCCGGCCGTCTCGGAGGTCCTCGCCGCTCGCGGGGCCGACCTCGCGGGCAGGATCGTCGTGGACATCACCAACCCGCTCGACGTCGAGACGTTCGACTCGCTCACCGTCCCTCCGGACGCGTCGGCCACCGCCGAGATCGCCGCCGCGCTGCCGGACTCGCGCGTGGTCAAGGCGTTCAACACCACCTTCGCCGGCACGCTCGTCGCGGGTCGGCTCGGGGACCTGCCCACGACGGTCCTCATCGCCGGCGACGACGCCGAGGCCAAGGCCGTCGTGGCCGACATCGTCTCGTCCGGTGGGCTCGCCGCCATCGATGCGGGCTCGCTGCGCCGAGCGCGGGAGCTCGAGGCGCTCGGCTTCCTCCAGATCACCCTCGCCGCCGGCGAGAAGGTGCCCTGGACCGGCGGCTTCGCCGTCGTCACGTAGCAGCGCTCCCGCGCGCCCTCCACGGCCCGACCTAGGATGGCGACCGTGGAGAGCGCCGTGACGTGGACCGCGGGGCAGCCGTACCGGCCGTCCGGCGCCGTCGACCACGTCTTCCGGCAGCTGCGCGAGGCCATCGAGGACGGCACCTTCCCGGTCGGCAGCCGGCTCGAGGCAGAGGGCACCCTCGCCACCCGGTTCGCGGTGAGCCGCCCGGTCGTCCGCGAGGCGCTCAAGGCGTGCGCGGTGCTCGGCCTGACCGAGACGCGTGTCGGCCGCGGCACCTTCGTCGTCTCGCGCGCCCCGTCGGCGGAGGCGCCCCTGGGCCGCTACTCCGCCCGCGAGCTGCAGGAGGCCCGGCCACACGTCGAGGTGCCCGCGGCCGCGCTCGCCGCGACCCGCCGCACCGACGAGGAGCTGGCGCGCCTGACCGAGCTCGTCGACCGGATGGCCGACGAACGTGACTTCGCGCGGTGGGTGGACCTCGACGCCGCGTTCCACCAGGTGGTGGCCAAGGCGAGCCGCAACCGGGTCTTCGCGTCCGTCGTGACCGAGATCCGGGACGCCATGGCGAGCCAGTCGGGCATGTTGAACTCCCTCGAGGGCCGCCGCGAGGAGTCGGACGCCGAGCACCGCCGCATCGTCTCGGCCATCGCAGCGGGCTCGTCCGAGCGAGCGGCGACGGCGATGCGCGAGCACCTCTCGTCGGTCGAGGACGCCGTGGCGCGGTTCTTCGCCGACGACCCGCGCGACGCCTGAACGCGCGCCTCACGGCAGAAAGGTCCACCGGAAGCCTTGACCGGCGACGGTCGCCTTCCCTATCGTCTCCGCGTGGCCAACCTGTCTTACAGCCTGACAGCCTTACAGATGTCGCGCGGCGACGCGCCGGCGTCGGCGCCGATGCCCGCTCACGTCCCCGTGGCGGTGCTGCGGCGGGGGGCGCTGGTCGAGTCGGTGCACCACGGCTCCGCGGCCGTGACGCGCGCCGACGGGAGCACGGTCCTCCTCGCCGGCGACGGGACCTGCCCCGTCTACCCGCGTTCCGCGCTCAAGCCCCTGCAGGCGGTCGCCGCACTGCGGCTGGGTGTGCAGGCGGACGCCGAGCTGCTCGCCGTCGCCTCGGCGAGCCACTCCGGCGGGCCCGAGCACGTGGCGGCCGTGAGCCGCCTCCTCGCCGACCACGGTCTCGGCGAGGGCGACCTCGCCAACCTCCCCGACGTGCCGTACGGCACCCCGGAGCGCGAGGCCCTGCTCGCGGCCGGCGGCCGACGCAGCCGGCTCGTGCAGAACTGCTCGGGCAACCACGCCCTCGTGCTCGCCGCGTGCGTCGTCGCCGGGTGGCCGACGGACACCTACCTCGACCCGCGCCACCCCGTCCAGGTGGCCATCCGCGACACGATCGACGAGCTCGGCGCGGAGCGGACGGGTCCGGTGGCGACCGACGGCTGCGGCATGCCCGTGGTGGGCATGACCCTTCCGGCCGTCGCCCGGGCCTACGGCCGGCTCGCTGCGGCCGACGCCGCGAGCGCCGAGGGACGCGTCGCGTCCGCCATGCGCGCCCACCCCCACCTCGTCGGGGGCAGCGCACGCGACGTCACCGACGCGATGGTGGTCGCGCCGGGACTCGTCGCCAAGGACGGGGCCGAGGGCGTGCAGCTGCTCGGCCTGCCGGACGGCACCGGGGTGGCGGTCAAGATCGCCGACGGCGCGGACCGCGCCCGGATGCCGGTGGCGGTGGCGGCCCTCGCGGCCGCGGGTGGTCACGAGTCCCTCGTCGCCGCCCTCGCGCCCCTCGGCAGCACCTCGGCGACCCACGGCGACGAGGTCGTCTCGACGCTCACCGCGCTCCCCCGCTGACGCGTCACCCCCGGCGCCGCGCCCCTCGGTGCCGGGGGCTGTCTCTTATACACCTCTCC
>NZ_JBNDHY010000182.1:0-8219 GCF_056755315.1 Monashia sp. HAY1-2A | reverse complement strand
GAGCAGGAGCATCGCCGCGACGAAGAGGTTGAGGTAGGCGAAGAAGCGACGCTTGTCGGGGTCGTGCTCCATGTAGCCGATCGAGTACACGTGGATGAGCGAGCCGACGAACGTGATGAGCAGGACGAAGACCATGGACAGCTGGTCGACGAGCAGGCCGGCGTTCACGTGGAACGAGCCGGCGGCCACCCAGTCGAACAGGTTCACCGACTGTGCCCGGTCCTCGGTGCCGCGGCCGAGCATCGCGAAGAACACGAGGGCCCCGACGACGAAGGAGCCCCAGGACAGGACGGTCGCGAGGACCGGTCCGACCTTGTCGGTGCGGCGTCCGCCGAGCAGGAGCAGCGCCGCGCCGAGCATCGGCAGCGCGACGAGCAGCCAGGCGGCCGACGTGATGCCGGTGGCGGCGTGCGCCTCCCCCTCGTGGGCGGCGAGGCCCGCGTACGTGCCCAACGAGCTCGAGTGGCCCGTCAGCGTCTGGACGAGAGTTCCCATTCGGTCCGGCGCTCCTTACAGCTTCAGCAGGTTGGCGTCGTCGACCGAGGCCGACCGGCGGGCACGGAAGATCGCCATGATGATGGCCAGGCCGACGACGACCTCCGCGGCGGCGACGACCATGACGAACAGGGCCATGACCTGACCGTCGAGGGCGCCGTGCATGCGCGAGAAGGTGACGAGGGCCAGGTTCGTCGCGTTGAGCATGAGCTCGACGCCCATGAACACGATGATCGCGTTGCGGCGCGTCAGCACCGTGGCTGCACCGATGGCGAAGAGCAGCACCGCCAGGTAGACGTAGTGCATCGGGCTCACTTGGTCTGCCCCTCCTCGATCTCGTGCTCCAGGTACCGCTCGACGTCGCGGAGCCCCTCGGTCGTCGCGACCTGGTCGCGGGCGACGAGGACGCGCGAGACGGACAGGTCGCTCGGCGTGCCGTCCGGCAGGAGGGCAGGGGTGTCGACGGCGTTGTGGCGGGCGTAGACGCCGGGGGCCGGCAGGCCCGCGACGTGCGTGTTGTCGCGGACGCGCTTGGCGGCCCACTCGGCCTGCGTCCGGCGCGGCACCAGCCGCTCGCGGTGCGCGAGGACCATGGCGCCGAGGGCAGCCGTGATGAGCAGCGCGGACGTGACCTCGAAGACCCAGACGTACTGGCCGAAGATCAGCTCGGCCAGCGCCGTGATGTTGCCCGTCTCGGCGTTGGTCGACTCGAGCTTGTCCATGCCGGTCTGCACCGTCGGCTGGTCGAGGGTCGCGGCGCCGATCGAGAAGAAGAGGACCCCGGCCAGGCCGATGACGAGCAGGAACGCCGCCCACTTCTGGCCCCTGATCGTCTCGACGATCGAGTCGGAGGAGTCGACGCCGACGAGCATGAGCACGAACAGGAAGAGCATCATGACGGCGCCGGTGTAGACGAAGATCTGCACGATCCCGAGGAAGTCGGCCTTCTGCATGATGTAGAAGACGCCGAGGACGCACATGACGAGCGCCATGCCGAGCGCGGCGTGCACGGCCTTCCTGGCGAAGAGCAGGCCCAGTGCCGCGACGACCGCGAGCGGGGCGAGCAGCCAGAAGCCGACGGCTTCGGCGGTGGAGGTCACGGGTTGGCCCCTTCCCGGGTGTCGGCCGCGGTCGGGTTGACCGCGTGGACGAGGTCGTGCTGTCCGGGGCCGGCGGCGGCGACGTTGCCCGGCGCCTCGGCGTACTCCGGGAGGTCGAGGTCGTCGGTGTCCGCCGCGGCGTCGCGAGCGTCGACGTACTCGCGCTGCGCGTCGGTCGGCCCGGTGACCTTGCCGAGGTAGTAGTCGCGCTCCTCCATGCCGTCGGCCATGGGGAACGGCGGCGGGAGCATGCCGCCCTGGAGGGGCGCGAGGAGCTGGTCCTTGGTGAAGATCAGCTTGCCGCGGTCGTTGTCGGCCAGCTCGTAGAAGTTCGTCATCGTCAGGGCCCGAGTGGGGCAGGCCTCGATGCACAGGCCGCAGAAGATGCAGCGCAGGTAGTTTATCTGGTAGACGCGGCCGTAGCGCTCGCCGGGGCTGAAACGTCCGGCGCCACCGGGCGAGTCGTCGTTGTCTGCGCCCTCGACGAGGATCGCGTCGGCCGGGCAGGCCCACGCGCACAGCTCGCAGCCGACGCACTTCTCGAGGCCGTCGGGGTGCCGGTTGAGCTGGTGGCGGCCGTGGAAGCGCGGCGCCGTCGGGCGCGGCTTCTCCGGGTACTCCTCGGTGGCGACCTTGCGGAACATCGTCGAGAACGACACCCCGAAGCCGGCGACCGGGGCGAAGAGCTCGGAGAGGAACCCCTTCTCGCGATCGTCACCGGAGCCGGTGCGGTCCTGGTCTCGGGCAGGCCTGCCGACGGCGCCGGAGCCCTGCGCGGGCCCGGCGACGTCCTTGCCGACGGTGTCGTCAGCCATGGGTCTCCTCCTTGGCGGGAGTCGAGGTGGTCGTGCTGCTCGCCGTGGACAGCACCGGCTCGGAGCCCAGGCGGTGGCCCGGCTCGACGAGGCGCTGGCCCGGCAGCGGCGGGACGGGGTAGCCACCGGCGAACGGGTCGACCTCCTCCGGCGGGCGCTGCTCCTCGGCGGCGAGGCGGGCGGCGCGCTTGTCGTCCCAGATCCAGGCCGCGGCGAGCGCGATGACGGCGACGACACTGACGATGACGACCGTCGCGACCGACAGCTCGCGGCCGGCGATCGTCAGCTTGCTGTCGCCGAGGAAGTTCAGCTGCGCGCCGCGGATGAAGGCGACGGCCATGACCCACGCGAGCGTGATCGGGATGAGGAACTTCCAGCCGAAGCGCATGAACTGGTCGTACCTGACCCGGGGCAGCGAGCCGCGCAGCCAGACGAACAGGAACATGAACAGCCAGAGCTTGACGGTGAACCAGAGCAGGCCCCACCAGCCGCCGTTGAGGGCGCCGTCACCGATCATCGCGATGAACGGCGGGGCCTGCCAGCCGCCGAGGAACAGCGTCGTGGCGAGCGCCGAGACGGTGAACATGTTGACGTACTCGCCGAGGAAGAACATCGCGAAGCGCATCGAGGAGTACTCGGTGTGGAAGCCCCCGGTGAGCTCGCCCTCGCCCTCGGCGAGGTCGAAGGGCAGGCGGTTGGTCTCGCCGACCATCGTGATGACGTAGACGGCGAACGAGAAGAACGCCGGCAGGATGTACCACAGCGAGCTCTGGGCCGACACGATCGACGAGGTGGACATCGAGCCGCTGTAGAGGAAGATCGCGACGAGCGAGAGCCCCATGGCGATCTCGTAGCTGATGACCTGGGCCGTCGAGCGCAGGCCACCGAGCAGCGGGTAGGTCGAGCCCGAGGACCAGCCGGCCAGGATGATGCCGTACACGCCGACCGATGCGACGGCCAGCACGAGCAGGACCGCCACGGGCACGTCGGTGACCTGCAGCGGCGTCCGGTGGCCGAACATCGACACCGTGCCGCCGACCGGGATGATCGCGAACGACACGAACGCCATCGTCGCCGCGATGAGCGGGGCCAGCGTGTAAATGATCTTCTCGGCGTTGGCCGGCGTGATGTCTTCCTTGAGCATCGACTTCATGCCGTCGGCGAGGGTCTGCAGCAGGCCGAAGGGGCCGTTGCGGTTGGGCCCGGGCCGCTGCTGCATCCGGCCGATGACGCGACGCTCGAACCAGATGACGAGCAGCGTCGACACCAGCAGGTAGACGAAGATGCCGACGGCCTTGATGAGCGAGACCCACAGGGGGGTGTCACTGAAGTCGGCGGACGGGTTCTCGGTCATCGGGGTGAGCGTGGCCACCCCTGCTGCCGCGAGGCTGAGGCTCATGCGGCACCACCCTTCGTGACGGAGACGCGGCCCCCGGCGTCGGTACCGAGGCCGGTGTGCACGGAGCTGCCCCTGCCGGTCGAGGTGCCGGTCGAGGTGCCGGTCGAGGTGCCGGAGTGGCGCGAGCTGGCCGGCAGCCACACGACGCCGTCGACCATGTCCTCGACGACGACGGCAGGCAGCGTGACGCTGCCGGCCGGGCCGGACACGGTGACCGGGTCGCCGTCGGCGACGCCGACGGCGGCGGCCGAGGCGACCGAGAGCCGGGCGACCGGCTTCGGGGCGGTGCCGGCGAGGAACGGCTCACCGTCCTGCATCCGGCCGGCGTCGAGGAGCGTGGCCCACGTGGACAGGACGAAGTCGCCGCCGCCCGAGGCGGCCCCGGCGGTCCGGTGGCCGGCCGGCGCGACGGTGCCGCGAGGACCGCCCCAGGGGCCGAGCTCCTCGAACTGCGCGTGGATCTCGGCCTGGGTGCGGGTCTCGAGGAAGAAGCCCATCTCGCTCGCCAGCATGTCGAGGGCGCGGTGGTCGCTGACCGCGTTGGAGGCGAGGGCCTCCTCGAAGGGACGGATTCGGCCCTCCCAGTTGACGTACGACCCGGGCTTCTCGGCCTGCGGCGCCACCGGCAGGACGACGTCGGCGACGGCCGTGACGGCGGACTCTCGCAGCTCGAGGGAGACGACGAACGCCTTCTCGAGCGCGGCGGCCGCGTCGGCCTGGAGGTCGCCGGGCAGGTCGGCGGGGTCGACGCCGCCGACGACGAGCGCGTCGATGGCGCCGGCTGCGGCGGCCGCGAGGATGCCCGCGGTGTCACGGGGCGCGGCGTCGGGCAGCGTGTCGACGTCCCAGGCGCGGGCGACCTCGGCGCGTGCGGCCGCGTCGGTGACCGGACGCCCGCCCGGCAGCAGGGCACCGAGCGCGCCCGCCTCGAGCGCACCGCGCTCCCCCGCCCGGCGCGGCACCCACGCGAGGCGTGCACCGGTCGTCGCGGCGAGGTCGGCGGCGGCCCGGAGGGCGCCGCGCGCGGTGGCGAGGCGCTCACCGACGAGGACGATGCCCCCACCGGCCAGGGCCTCGCGGGCCTGGGCACCCAGCTCGGTCGAGCCGAGGTCGGCCAGCGCCAGGGCCTCGTCGCCGGGGACGGTCGGCAGCAGCGTGCCGCCGAGCTTGGTCAGGCCGCGCGTGGCGTGCGACGCGATGGCGAAGACGCGGGTCCCGTTGTGGCGGAACGCCTTGCGCAGCCGCAGGAAGACGATCGGCGACTCGTCCTCGGGCTCGAACCCGACGAGCAGGACCGCCGGCGCCTTCTCGAGGTCGGCGTAGGTGACGGCGCCACCTTCCGGCCCGGTGGCCGCGACGTGCTCGGACAGGAAGGCGACCTCCTCGGCCGAGTGCGGACGCGAGCGGAAGTCGACGTCGTTGGTCCCGAGCACGATCCGCGCGAACTTGCCGTAGGCGTAGGCGTCCTCGGCCGAGACTCGCCCGCCGGTGATGACGCCGGCGCGTTTGCCGGCCAGGCCGGCCGCGGCGGCTGCGAGGGCCTCGGGCCAGCCCACGACGGTGAGCTCGCCGTCGGCGTTGCGGACCATCGGGTACTCGAGGCGGTCGGGCAGCGTCGCGTACGTGAAGGCCCAACGACCCTTGTCGCAGTTCCACTCCTCGTTGACCGCCGGGTCGTCGAGGGCCATCCGGCGCAGCACGACGCCGCGACGGTGGTCGGTGCGGATGGCGCAGCCGGACGCGCAGTGCTCGCACACCGACGGGGTCGACACGAGGTCGAACGGCCGGCTGCGGAAGCGGTAGGCCGCCCCGGTCAGCGCACCGACCGGGCAGATCTGGACGGTGTTGCCCGAGAAGTAGCTCTCGAAGGGCTGCTCCTCGTAGATGCCGATCTGCTGGAGCGCGCCGCGCTCGACGAGGGCGATGAACGGGTCACCGGCGATCTGGTCGGAGAAGCGGGTGCACCGGGCGCAGAGCACGCAGCGCTCGCGGTCGAGCAGGACCTGCGAGGAGATGTTGACCGGCTTGGGGTAGGTGCGCTTGACGTCCTCGAAGCGCGACACCGGACGGCCCGCGCTCATGGCCTGGTTCTGCAGGGGGCACTCGCCGCCCTTGTCGCAGACCGGGCAGTCGAGCGGGTGGTTGATGAGCAGCAGCTCCATGACGCCCTGCTGCGCCTTGTCGGCGACCGGCGACGTGTGCTGCGTGTTGACGACCATGCCCTCGGACACCGTCATCGTGCACGAGGCCTGCGGCTTCGGCATCGGGCGGACGTTGCCCTCACGGTCGGGCATCGCGACGTCGACGAGGCACTGGCGGCACGCCCCGACGGGGTCGAGCAGCGGGTGGTCGCAGAAGCGCGGGATCTCGATGCCGACCTGCTCGGCGGCGCGGATGACGAGGGTGCCCTTGGGCACGCTCACCGGGACGCCGTCGATGGTGAGGTTGACGAGGTCGGGCGCCACCGGCGCCTTGCTCTCGGTCGTGGCGGTCATGCGGACACCATCCCGCTGGACTCCTTGGACTGGGTCGGTGAGGTCTGGACCGGGAAGAGCACCGACCGCTCCGGCGGGAACAGCTCGTGCGCGGGCGTGTGCATGCCGGCCTCGAACTCCTCGCGGAAGTACTTGACGGCAGAGGTGATCGGGCTCGTCGCGGCGTCACCGAGGGCGCAGAAGCTGCGGCCGAGGATGTTGTCGCAGATGTCGACGAGCTTGTCGATGTCGTCCTGGGTGCCCTGGCCGTTCTCGATGCGGTTCATGATCTGGCGCAGCCACCACGTGCCCTCGCGGCACGGGGTGCACTTGCCGCACGACTCGTGGGCGTAGAAGTCGGTCCACCGGGCCACGGCCCGCACGACCGACACGGTCTCGTCGAAGACCTGCAGCGCACGGGTGCCGAGCATCGAGCCGGCCGCGGCGACCGAGTCGAAGTCGAGCGGCACGTCGAGGTGCTCCTCGGTGAAGATCGGCGTCGAGCTGCCGCCGGGCGTCCAGAACTTCAGCCGGCGGCCCTCGCGCATGCCGCCGGCGAGGTCGATGAGCTCACGCATGGTGATGCCGAGCGGCGCCTCGAACTGGCCGGGGTTGGTGACGTGGCCCGAGAGGCTGAAGATGCCGAAGCCCGTGGACTTCTCGGTGCCCATGCCCTTGAACCAGTCGGCGCCCTCGAGGATGATCCCCGGCACCGACGCGATGGACTCGACGTTGTTGACCGATGTGGGGCGCGCGTAGAGGCCCGCGGCACCCGGGAACGGCGGCTTGAGGCGCGGCTGGCCGCGGCGGCCCTCGAGCGAGTCGAGCAGCGCGGTCTCCTCGCCGCAGATGTACGCGCCGGCGCCGGCGTGCACCGTGATGTCGACCGTGACGCCCTTGCCGCCCACGTCGTCGCCGAGATAGCCGGCGGCGCGGGCCTCCTCGACGGCGCGAAGCAGGCGGCGGTAGACGTGCACGACCTCGCCGCGCAGGTAGATGAACGCGTGCTCGCAGCCGATGGCGTACGAGGAGATGATGACGCCCTCGATGAGCGAGTGCGGGTTGGCCATCATGAGCGGCACGTCCTTGCACGTGCCCGGCTCGGACTCGTCGGCGTTGACGACGAGGTAGCGCGGGCCGCCGTCGGGCGGGCTCATGAACGACCACTTCATGCCGGTCGGGAAGCCGGCGCCGCCGCGGCCGCGGATGCTGGAGTCCTTGACGGCGTCGATGATCGCCTGCGGCTGCATGTCGAGCGCCTTGCGCAGCGCCTTGTAGCCGTCGTGACGCTCGTAGGTCGCGAGGGTCCAGGACTGCGGGTCGTCCCAGAACTTCGTGAGGATCGGGGTCAGCGTGTCGGTCACTTCGATCCGTCCTTCCCGTCGGGCTGCGAGCCGTTCGCGCCGCCGGCACCCGGGGCCACCCAGCCACGCTCGTTGGCGATCCTCAGGCCGAGCAGCGAGGCCGGCCCGGCGCCCACGCCCTCGTCGCCGCGTCCGTCGTGGAAGCCGGCGAGCACGCGCGAGACCTCCTTGAAGGTGCACACCTTGGCGGCGCCGCGGGTCGGGGCGACCTCCTTGCCGGCGCGCAGGTCCTCGACGAGGCCGATGGTGCTCTCGGGCGTCTGGTTGTCGAAGAACTCCCAGTTGGCCATGACGACCGGTGCGTAGTCGCAGGCCGCGTTGCACTCGACGCGCTCGAGGGTGATCTTGCCGTCCTCGGTGGTCTCGTCGTGGCCGACGCCGAGGTGCTCGGACAGGCGGTCGAAGATGAGGTCGCCGCCCATGATCGCGCACAGCGTGTTGGTGCAGACGCCGACCGTGTACTCACCGTTGGGGTGGCGCTTGTACTGGGTGTAGAACGTCGCGACACCGCTGACCTCGGCCTCGGTGAGGTCGAGGACCTCGGCGCAGAAGGTGACGCCGCGACCCGTGAC
>NZ_JBNDHY010000181.1:0-8217 GCF_056755315.1 Monashia sp. HAY1-2A | reverse complement strand
TCCGTCGTCGGCAGCGTCAGATGTGTATAAGAGACAGATCATCACCGTGCTGAGCCCGACGCCGCCCGAACCGACCACCGTGACCCACTCGCCCTCCGCGAGCCGCGCGCGGCCGGAGAGCGCCCGGTAGGCCGTGGCGAAACGGCAACCGAGGCTCGCGGCGGCCGCGAAGCCGACGCTTCCGGGGATACCCACGAGGTTGGTGTCGGCCGCGTGGAGCGCGACGTACTCGGCGAACGAGCCCCAGTGCGTGAAGCCGGGCTGCTCCTGGAAAGGGCACACCTGGGCCTGCCCCGAACGGCACCACTCGCACCTGCCGCAGCCGCACACGAACGGGACGGTCACCCGGTCGCCGACCGCCCAGCGCTCGACGCCGCGGCCGACCTCGGTGACGACGCCGGCGAGCTCGTGACCCGGCACGTGCGGGAAGTCGATGTCGTCGTGCCCGGCCCAGGCGTGCCAGTCGCTGCGGCACAGGCCGGTCGCCACGACCCTGACGACGACGCCGGCCGCCGGCGCGGTCGGCTCGGGGACCTCCCGGACCTCGGGCCGGGCTCGGACAGCATCGAGGACCATCGCGCGCACCGGGTCATCATGGCAGCCGCCCGCGCCCGGCGGTCTGCCGTCCCGCGGTGGCGTTCGGTGGCGTTCAGGGCCGCCGGGTCGAAGGCGTCAGTCGCCGGTGGCCACCGCCCGGTACGGCTCCGCAGCGCTGCCGCGGACCTCGAGGTGCGGCGGGAGGAGCTCATGGCCACCTGCCTGGCCGGCCAGCTGCCGCAGCGCGAGCTCGACGGCTCGGCGACCCACCTCGGCGGCCGGGATGGACACCGCGTCGAGCGGCACGGACTGCGTCTCGGCGATGTCGTCGGGGCACAGGGCGACGATCGACATGTGCTCCGGGACGTCCCGGCCGCGCGCCCTGAGCGTCGTGATCAGTGCCGGCAGCGACGCCTCGTTGTGCACGACGAGGCCGGTGACCGCGGGCTCCTCACGCAACAGGGCGTCGACCTGGGCCTCCACTTCGTGGTGTCCCACGCTGAGGGCGTGCACGGAGGCGCGCACGCCCGCCTCCGCAGCAGCGGCCTCGAAGCCGGCCCGGAAGCGCAACGCGTAGCTCGTTCCCCGTTCGTAGACCGTGGGGGTCGCTCCCAGGAGGGCGATGTCGCGGTGGCCGAGTCCCACGAGCCGCTCGACGCACGACCGGGCCGCCGCGGCGAAGTCGAGGTCGACGCAGGTGAAGTCGCCGGGCGTCTCGGGCACCCCGATGAGGACGACGGGGAAACCGGCGTCGTGCAGGGTCGCGAGCCGTGGCTCGTGGGCCTCGACGTCCATGACGATGAGCGCGTCCGCCATCGAGCCCTGCACGATCCGGTCCAGCGACTCGGGGCCCTCGTCCTTGATGACGAGCAGCACGTCGTAGTCGCGGACCCGGCACTCCAGGGCGATGGCCGCGACGAACTGCATGATCACCGGCACGTTGATGTCGGTCCGCAGTGGTGCCGCGACCGCGACGATGTTCGTGCTCGCGCTCGCCAGGGCCCGGGCGCCGGCATTGGGCCGGTAGCCGAGTCGCGCGATACCGGCCTCGACGCGGGCGCGCGTCTCGGCAGAGATGGCGCGCTTGCCGCTGAGCACGTAGGAGACGGTGCTCGGCGCCACCCCGGCCTCGCGGGCGACGTCGGCGATGGTGGGCATGCGATCACCATAGGCGAGGGTCCGGCCGTTCAACGCCACCTCCGACTCATCCGTCCGCGGCCCGGTGGCCGTGTCTCGCGACAATTTGTTTTTTCCTCAAACTATTGACTGAGCGGGCTCTCGACTGGCACAGTCGAAGCGCTTCGACACTGTACCTGACCAAGGAGCGACAATGAGGTTTCCCCTTCACCGCGCAGCTCTGGCCGCCGTGGCCGCAGCGGCCCTCGCCCTCGGCGCCTGCAGCGGCGGCGAGTCGCCGGGAGCGGGTGCCGACGACACGGCGGCCACGACCCTGCGCCTGTGGCACTACGAGAGCGCGAACGGCGCCATGGGTGTGGCCTGGGACAAGGCCATCGAGATCTTCAAGAAGGAGCACCCCGGTGTGAAGGTCGAGTTCGAGCGCAAGGCGTTCGAGCAGATCCAGCAGAACGCCGGCATGATCCTCAACTCCGAAGCCGGTCCCGACATCATGGAGTACAACAAGGGCAACGCCACCGCCGGCCTGCTCGCCTCCCAGGGTCTGCTCACCGACCTGACTGCCGAGGCGCAGAAGCGCGGCTGGGACAAGAAGCTGAGCCCGAGCCTGCAGACCACGGCCAAGTACGACGAGAAGGGCGTCATGGGCGGCAACGCCTGGTACGGCGTGCCGAACTACGGCGAGTACGTCATGGTCTACTTCAACAAGGACCTCTTCACGAAGAACGGCGTCAAGCTGCCCACGACCTTCGCGGACCTCGAGTCCGCGCTGGCAGCCTTCAAGGCCAAGGGGATCGCCGGCCTCGGCATGGCCGGCGCCGAGTACCCCGCGGGCCAGCTCTACTACCAGCTCGCCCTCTCGAAGGCCGACCGGAGCTTCGTCGACGACTACCAGCTGTACAAGGGACCCGTCGACTTCCACGCCGACCCGCTGAAGTACGGCGCCGACACCTTCGACGCCTGGGTCAAGAAGGGCTACATCGCCAGGAACACGGCCAGCGCCAAGGCCGAGGACATGGGCACGGCCTTCATCGCCGGCAAGACGCCGATGATCGTCTCGGGCTCCTGGTGGTTCGGCCGGTTCGCCGACGAGATCAAGGGGTTCGACTGGGGCACGATGCTCTTCCCGGGCAACAAGCTCGACGCCGGCTCCTCGGGCAACCTCTGGGTCGTGCCGGAGAACTCCAAGGCGAAGTCCCTCGCCTACGACTTCATCGACATCACGCTCCGCCCCGAGGTCCAGGACCTGCTCGGCCAGAAGGGTGGCCTGCCGGTGGCGGGGGACCCGTCGAAGATCACCGACGAGCGCACCCGCAAGATGACGGAGGACTTCGCGACCCTGCTCGACCAGGACGGTCTCGCCTTCTACCCCGACTGGCCGGTCCCGGGCTACTACGACGTGCTCGTGGCCAAGCTCCAGGGGCTCATCAACCAGTCCGCGCAGCCGAGCGAGGTCCTCGACGAGCTCGCCAAGCCGTACGCCGACGGCATCAAGGAGATCCAGGCCAAGTAGCCGGGAACCCGCCACGCGGGGTGGGGCGGCCCGCCGCCCCACCCCGAACGGAGGAATCATGTCGAGCGCCACGCTCAGCCACGCCGACGACGCGTCGGTCCCGACCGACCGGCTCCCGAGGAGACGACGCCGGGAGGCGTCCTACTGGACGTACTTCGTCCCGGGAGCGGTCCTGTTCACCGCCGTCATCGGGATCCCCTTCTTCTACAACATCTACCTGTCGCTGACCCGCTGGTCCGGCGTGGGCAAGCCACGCTTCGCCGGGTTCCACCAGTACGCACGGCTTTTCGGCGACGACGTGTTCTGGACGTCGTTCCGCAACTCGCTGGCGATGATCGTCGCGATGGTCGTGCTGCCGACCGTCATCGGCCTCGTGCTGGCGGCCGTGCTGTTCGACTACCTCGGCCGACGTTTCGGAGCCGGCGTCGTGTCGGTCCTGCGCGCGACCTTCTACCTGCCCCAGATCCTGCCCGTCGTCGTGGCCGGCATCGTGTGGGGCTGGGTGCTGCGACCCGACGGCGCCCTCAACGGCCTCCTCGAGGCGGTCGGGCTCGGCTCGCTGGCCCAGGACTGGCTCGGCGAGCCGGCATCGGCCCTGCCGGCCGTCATGCTCGTGCTCGTCTGGGTGCAGATCGGCTACCCGGTCGTCATCTTCATGGCGGCGCTCGGCCGGGTCGACCCCGAGCTCTACGAGGCGGCCGAGCTGGACGGCGCCGGGTGGTGGGACCGGCTCCGGGCCATCACCATCCCGCAGATCCGCCCCGAGACCTACGTCGTCACGCTGACCTGCACGATCGCCGCACTCAAGGTCTTCGCGCCGATCTTCGCCCTGACCCGCGGGGGACCGGAGAACAGCACCACGGTGCCCTCCTACTTCGCCTACACCACGTTCTTCAAGAAGCTCGACGTCGGCTACGGGGCCGCCATCGCCACGGTGCTCACCCTCATCATCGTGGCCGTCGCGGCGGTCTTCATGGGCCTGCAGGCCCGCGCCGAGCGAAGGGATGGGCGATGAGCGCCATCGTGACCGACACGACCACCAGCCCCAGGGCCCCCGGGACCGCCGGCCCCGCAGCCGGCGGGCTCCCGGCAGCGGCACCGCCGACCACCAGCCGGCTGCGCCGAGGCCCGGGCCGCTGGCTCGTCCTCGCCCTCGTCACCGTGTGCGCGCTCGCCGTCATCGCGCCGTTCCTGCTCATGCTGCTCAACGCGTTCAAGTCGCCGTCGGACTACAGCACCAACGGTCCGCTGAGCCTGCCGACCGAGATCTACACGAAGGGCCTGACGACGTACTGGGAGCAGGTGGACTACCCGCAGAAGCTGCTCAACTCGGTCGTCATCTCCGGCACCGTCGCGGTGGCGGCGACGGTCGTGTCGCTCCTCAACGCGTTCGCGCTCGGCATCGGCCGGGTGAGGGGACGGCTGTGGATCGTCGGGCTTTTCCTGCTCGCCAACATGCTGCCGCAGGAGGCCCTGGTCTACCCGCTCTACTTCTTCGCCAAGCAGGTCGGCCTCTACAACACCCAGCTGTCGGTGATCATCATCTTCACCGTCATCCAGAGCGCCTTCGGCACCTACCTGCTCGCCTCGGTCCTCGGCACCTTCCCGCGGTCGGTGCTCGAGGCCGCGGCCCTCGACGGCGCGAGCCGGTGGCAGACCCTGTGGCGCGTCGTCTTCCCCATCACGCGCCCGACGCTCACGGTGCTCGTCATCTTCTTCTTCATCTGGACGTGGAACGAGTTCTTCATCCCCCTGGTCATGCTCATCTCCAACTCGACCCAGACCGTTCCCGTCGCGCTGGCGACGCTGCAGGGCGACCGCATCATGGACGCCCCCACGACGAACGCCGGCGCTCTCATCTCCCTCATCCCCTGCGTCATCTTCTTCCTCCTCTTCCAGCGCACCCTGACGCGCGGTGTCATGGCGGGCGCCGAGAAGTGAGCCCGCACGCGAGCCGAGAAGCGGCGCACCCCGTCCGACGAAAGCGAGCACGGACCTCCCATGAAGTTCACTGACGGCTACTGGCAGTCCCGACCCGGCGTCACGCTGCTGCGGCCGGCGGAGGTCCGCGACCTCGTCGTCGGACCCGACGGCCGGACGCTCACGGCCTACGCCCCCACGGCGCGGATCCACGCCCGCGGCGACACGCTCAACCGGCCCTTGCTCACGGTCGAGTTCAGCTCACCCATGCCCGACGTCATCCGGGTCCGGCTGTCGCGGCACCTGGGGGCGGGCCCGCTGCACCCGCAGTTCGCGGTCGACGGCGTCGACGAGGCGCCGGTGTCCGTGACCGTCGACGACGAGGGCGGGACCCTGACGGCGGGTGGCCTCAGCGTGCACGTCGCGAAGGGACCCGGGTACGCGGTGAGCTTCCTCGCCGACGGACGCCGCCTCACCGGGTCGATGCCGCGCGGCACCGGCGTCGCCCTCTTCGAGGACGACGACGTCTTCGCCGTCGACCAGCTGGCCCTCGGCGTCGGCGACCTCGTCTACGGGCTCGGCGAGCGTTTCGGGCCGCTCGTCAAGAACGGGCAGACCGTCGACATCTGGAACGCCGACGGCGGCACGAGCAGCGAGCAGGCCTACAAGAACGTGCCGTTCTACCTGACGAACGCCGGCTACGGCGTCTTCGTGCGGCATCCGGAGGAGGTGTCGTTCGAGGTCGCGTCCGAGGCGGTGTCGGCCACGCAGTTCTCGGTCGCCGGGGAGCACCTCGAGTACTACGTCATCCACGGGCCCTCGCCCAAGGAGATCCTCGCGAGGTACACGGCCCTCACCGGTCGCGCGCCACAGGTGCCGGCCTGGTCCTACGGCCTCTGGCTGTCGACGTCGTTCACGACCAGCTACGACGAGGCCACGGTGATGTCCTTCGTCGACGGCATGGCCGAGCGGGGGCTGCCCCTCTCGGTGTTCCACTTCGACTGCTTCTGGATGCGCGAGTTCCACTGGTGCGACTTCGTCTGGGACCCGGCCACGTTCCCTGACCCCGCCGGGATGCTGCGGCGGCTCAAGGCCAAGGGCCTGCGGGTGTGCCTCTGGATCAACCCGTACATCGCTCAGCGGTCGCACCTGTTCGACGAGGGTATGGAGAAGGGCTACCTCGTGCGCCGACCCGACGGCAGCGTGTGGCAGTGGGACAAGTGGCAGGCCGGGATGGGCCTCGTCGACCTGACCAACCCGGCCGCCGTGGACTGGTTCACCGGTGAGCTGCACAAGCTGCTCGACCTGGGCGTCGACGCGTTCAAGACGGACTTCGGCGAGCGGATCCCGACCGACGTCGTCTGGCACGACGGCTCGGACCCGGAGCGGATGCACAACTACTACACGCACGTGTACAACCGGGTCGTCTTCGACCTGCTCCGGCGCACCAAGGGTGAGGGAGAGGCGGTGCTCTTCGCGCGCTCCGCGACGGCGGGTGGTCAGCAGTTCCCCGTCCACTGGGGCGGCGACTGCGACTCGACCTTCCCGTCGATGGCCGAGTCGCTGCGGGGTGGGCTGTCGCTGGCCTACTCGGGGTTCGGCTACTGGTCCCACGACATCGGCGGCTTCGAGGGCACCCCCGACCCTGCGGTCTTCAAGCGGTGGCTCGCCTTCGGGCTGCTCTCGAGCCACAGCCGCCTGCACGGGTCGGACTCCTACCGGGTGCCCTGGGCCTTCGACGAGGAGGCCGTCGAGGTGACGCGTCGGTTCACCCGGCTCAAGCTCGCCCTCATGCCCTACCTCGCGAGGGTTGCCCGCGAGGTGACGAGCGAGGGGGTGGGCATCATGCGCCCGCTGCTCCTCGAGTTCCCGGACGACCCGGCCGTGGCACACCTCGACCGCCAGTACACCCTCGGCGACTCGCTGCTCGTCGCCCCGGTCCTCACGCACGAGGGGGTCGTCGACTACTACGTGCCCGCGGGGCGCTGGACGGGCCTGCTCGACGGACGCACCGTCGTCGGTCCCGCCTGGGTGCGCGAGCAGCACGGGTTCGACTCGGTGCCCCTGCTCGTCCGCCCCGACACGGTGCTCCCGCTCGGCGCCTGCACCGACACACCGGAGTACGCGTGGGCTGACGGCGTCACGCTGGCCCTCGTCGAGCTCGCGGACGGCCTGCGGGAGGTGACCGTCCCCGGCCGTGCCGGCGAGGCCGACACCGTCTTCGCCGTGGAGCGCAGGGGTGAGGCGGTCACGGTGCGGCGTCTCTCCGGCCCGGAGCTCCCGGGTGGCTTCCGGGTCCTGGCCGTCGGCGCGGGCGGCTCGTCCGCCGTGCTCGCGGGCCGGGTGGTCCCGGCGCCGGACGACCGGCCGTATGCCGTCGACGGCGTCCTGGCCGAGGCCACGGGCGACGTCGTCGAGCTGAGGCTCGACGTCGAGGTGGTGTCATGACGCTGGTGGGCCACCCCCGCTCCGCGGCGACCGTTCTCGCCCGGCGGTTCCCGGCCGGGTTCCGGTGGGGTGCCGCGACGGCGGCCTACCAGATCGAAGGAGGCGTTCACGAGGACGGGCGCGGTGCCTCGATCTGGGACACCTTCAGCCACACGCCGGGGCGCACCCTGGGCGGTGACACCGGCGACGTGGCCGACGACCACTTCCACCGCTGGCGCGACGACGTCGAGCTCATGGCGGCCCTCGGCCTGGGCACCTACCGCTTCTCGGTCGCGTGGCCGCGGATCCAGCCGACGGGACGCGGCCCCGCGAACGAGAAGGGGCTCGACTTCTACTCCCGGCTCGTGGATGCCTTGCTGGACAAGGGGATCCAACCGATCCCGACGCTCTACCACTGGGACCTGCCGCAGACCCTCGAGGATGCCGGCGGGTGGCCGGAGCGCGACACCGCCTACCGCTTCGCCGAGTACGCCGGCCTCGTCGCCGAACGCCTGGGCGACCGGGTCCCGCTCTGGCTGACGCTCAACGAGCCGTGGTGCTCGGCCTACCTCGGCTATGCCGCCGGTGTGCACGCACCCGGGCGCACCGAACCGGCGGCGGCGCTCGCCGCCGTGCACCACCTCAACCCCTGTCTCTTATACACATCTGACGCTGCCGACGACGGA
>NZ_JBNDHY010000180.1:0-8289 GCF_056755315.1 Monashia sp. HAY1-2A | reverse complement strand
CAGACCTCGGCTCGACGACTCCATCCACAGCCCGGGACTCCGGTGCTTCGTCCGCAACTAGGCAGTCAGTCCCACACTGCCGTGCGGTTTGCGTGCGTGCGAGCACTCATCACCACCGGCGGCGAGGTAGCCCAGCTCACCCGATTGGGAAGAGCTCAGGCGCTGGCTCAACGCTCGCTCGGCCGTCCCAAGCTGGCTGTTCCGATCGCCTAACAACCTGCTTGGCCCCTTGACCCCAACAGGCGTACCGCACAGAAGTACCGCAACTACTCCGCGGATGAGCACTACCAGCCGAACGTCACTGCCCCGACGAGCGTATCAATGGGCTCGCTCGCTCGAAGTGCCTGGAGTTCGACACAAAGGGGCCGCGGATCCTTGTTCCGCGGACTACTGAAAAGGCTACGGCGGCGTCCCGCAGCTACGCCATCTCAATTTGGGGGCTGGGGCGGCTCGCGCACTTTGTGAGCGAGGCCTCTCTAACGCGATGCAGTTGGTGCCGCCGGGACGCGGTGGTGCAGCGTTTACCCGCCGCTGTGGAACCGACCCACAAGTGCTTCGCAGGACAGCCTTGGGCAATTTCTCGGCGTTGTGGCTCCGGCCCACGGACGCCTCGGCGCCGGAGCCTTCTGGGCGGGGTGCCGCGCCCATAGTGGGCGGAATGGGTGTCCTTCGGAGGATGCGAGCTCGGGGCGTATGGGGGCGGCGGCGCGTCACCCCGTGGGCGACCCAGAAGCCGGCCGCGCGGTGGTCAGAGGGTGGGCACTTCTGTGGGTGCGGCAGCGATCACGGGTTTCGCACATCAGTCGGGCAGGCGGGTCCCGGTGAGGTTCTCCGCCACGGCCCAGAGTGACTCGGCGAGGGTTGGACGGCGGGCGGAGCGCGGGTGCGTGACGAGCGTGGCTGAACCAGCCAGCCCGAAGCGTCCGCTCGGCCCGTAGAACGCACCCTGGGTCGCGGTCGGGTCCGCGATTGCGTGTAGCAGTGGCTCGGTCCCCTGCTCGACCTCCTGCACCGGCAAGAAGCCCAGGCGCGTATAGAGCGGCGGCTTGCTGCCGTCACGGCCGATGCTCGCCCCGGCGATCTGGAGGTTCGTGCGCGTGTAGCCGGGGTGGGCCAGGGTGCTGAGCAGCGGCCAGCCGCGTTCGGTGGCGACCCGCGCGAGATGGATCCCGAGGAGGCTGTCGGCCAGCTTGGACTGGGCGTAGGCGCGCCACGGGCTCCACCGACGCGAGGTCCACTGGAGGTCCGCGAAGTCGATCCGGCCCATCGCCGCGGCACCGCTCGTCATCGTCGCGACCCGCGGCTGGTTGCCGGTCAGCAGGAGCGGCAGCAGGAGGTTGGTGAGGGCGAACGGGCCGAGGAAGTTCGTCCCGAGCTGCAGCTCGAACCCGTCGACCGTCTCGAACCGGCGGGGCGGGGCCATGACCCCGGCGTTGTTGACGAGGACGTCGATCGGGCGCGCTTGCGACACCATCAAGCTCGCGAAGTCACGCACCGAGGCGAGGTCTGCGAGGTCGAGACGTCGGACGGTCACCGAGGCCTCGGGCACGGCGTCGAGGATCTCGGCGCGGGCCGCGTCGCCCTTGTCCGTCGAGCGGACCGCCATGACGACGTCGGCTCCGGCCGCGGCGAGTCGCCGGGCGGCCTCCTTGCCGGTCCCGCTGTTGCTGCCGGTGACGACGACGTGCCGGCCGGTGAGGTCGGGGAGTTGGTCCATGGGTGGCCTCTCGGGGGTCGTGCGGCGGGGTCGTGCGGCGGGGTCGTGCGGCGGGGTCTTCCAAGGGGTCGTCCCGAGGGGTCGTCCGCCCGGGCTGCGTGCCGACCCTAGCGACAACGCACGAGCGGGCACGGTGATGCCCGACGCGCCCCTTCGCCGCCGGTCCCGCCCCGCCGCTCCACCGCCCAGCTTCGTGAGTCGCCCACTCTCACAGGGCCGACCGAAGGTGGGCGGCATACGATCGACAGCGGGCGGGTACCTGTCACGCCGGGGCCCGGCCACCGACGTCGGTGCCCGTGTGGCGGGCAGGAAGGACTCAGGGGAATGTCGGACCAGCACACCCAGCACAGCGAGCACAGCCAGCTCTCCGGTGCGTTCAGCCGCCGGACCCTCCTCGGCCTCGGCGGCGCGGCGGTCGTCACCGGCGCACTCGCCGCGTGCGGCAGCAACACCGGCCGCCAGCCGGCCGCGTCGGGTGGGGCGTCGGGCGGCGGTGGTGGCGGGACGACGATCCAGCAGTGGTACCACCAGTACGGCGAGGCGGGCACCCAGCAGGCCGTCGAGCGCTACGCCGCCGCGTACAAGGACGCCACGGTCAAGGTCAGCTGGAAACCCGGCGACTACGACCAGTCGACCGCCGCGTCGCTGCTGACGAACGCCGGCCCCGACGTCTTCGAGTACGGCAACGGCCCGACGATCGACATGATCAAGGGCAACCAGGTCGTCGAGCTCACGGACCTGCTCGGCGACGCCAGGAGCGACTTCAACCCCGGCATCCTCAAGCGGATGACCTACCAGGACAAGGTCTGGGCGATCCCCCAGGTCATCGACATGCAGCTGCTCGTCTACCGCAAGTCGATGCTCGACAAGGCCGGCGTCACGCCGCCGCAGACCATCGACGAGCTCGTCGCGGCCGCCAAGAAGCTGACCCAGGGCGACGTCAAGGGCCTCTTCCTCGGCAACGACGGCGGCGCCGGCCTCATGGGCGGCCCGATGCTGTGGTCCGCGGGTCTGGACTACCTCACCGAGGACAACAAGTTCGGCTTCGACGACCCCCGCGCCGCCACCGCGCTCGGCAAGCTGCGCGAGATGTGGGACGCCAAGGTGCTCCTCCTCGGCGCACCGAAGGACTGGTTCGACGCGTCGGCCCTCACCGCCGGCCTGACCGCGATGCAGTTCACCGGCCTGTGGACCTTCCCCGACATCAAGAAGGGCCTCGGCGACGACTTCGGCGTCATGGCCTGGCCTGCCCTCGACGGCAGCGGCAAGCCGTCGGTGCCCGTCGGCGCGTACGGCTCGTGCGTCAGCGCCAAGGCCAAGGATGTCGACGCGGCCAAGAAGTTCGTCAAGTGGCTGTGGGTCGACCAGACCCAGGACCAGCTCGACTTCGCCACCGCCTACGGCTTCCACATCCCGTCGCGCACCAGCCTCATCAGCCAGGCCTCGACGCTCAAGGAGGGCCAGGCCGCCGACGCCGCCAAGCTCGCCACCGACGTCGGTCACGCGCAGAGCCCGCTGCTGTGGACGCCGAAGTGCGCCACCGCCTTCGGCGACGCGATGAACCGCATCGTCAAGGAGGGGGCCGGCCCGGCCGGCGAGATCGCCAAGGTCAAGGCCGTCGCCGAGCCGGAGCTGAAGCGGGTGCTCGCCTGAGCGCGCCGGCCACGACGAGCCGGGCGGACGCGTCCGGCCCCCTGCCGACGCGTCCGCCCCTGGCCCAGCGGCTGCGCGGATACCAGAACCGCAACGTGTGGTTCTGGCTCTTCGTCGGCCCCTTCGTCCTCGGGCTCGTCGTCTTCGTGTACGTGCCGATCGCCTGGTCGATCTACCTGTCGTTCTTCGACGCGTACAACACGGTGACCCCGACGACGTTCGTCGGCGCCGCGAACTACCTCGACATGCTGCGCGACCCGGCCTTCCGCAGCAGCCTGCTCACCTTCGTCGCGTTCGCCGTCTTCATCGTGCCGACGACGTTCGTCCTCTCGCTCGGGGCGGGCCTGCTCGTGGCCCGGACGCGGGTCATGCAGGCGTTCTTCCGCTCGGTGTTCTTCCTCCCGACGGCCTGCTCGTACGTCGTCGCGGCCCTCGTGTGGAAGATGTCGATCTTCAGCGGCATCCGCTCCGGCCTGGCCAACGCGGTCCTCGGCTGGTTCGGCGTCGACGCGATCCCGTGGCTCAGCCTCGCCGACCCGCCCTGGTACTGGCTCGTCATCGTCACGGCCCGGCTCTGGCTGCAGGTCGGCTTCTACATGATCCTGTTCCTCGCCGGCATCCAGCGGATCAGCCCGACGCTCTACGAGGCGGCGGCCATCGACGGCGCCGAGGGCTGGAAGGTCTTCCGCCACATCACCCTGCCGCAGCTGCGGGCGACGTCGACGGCGGTGCTGCTGCTCCTGCTCGTCAACGCGTTCCAGGCCTTCGACGAGTTCTACAACATCCTCTCGACGTTCGGCACCTACCCGCCGTACGCCAGGCCGCCGCTCGTCTACCTCTACTACACGGCGCTCGGCTCGGGCCAGGACTTCGGCCACGGGTCGGCCGGCGCCGTCATCCTCACGCTCATCATCGCGGTCGTCGCCGTCGTGCAGGGCCGGCTGCTGCGCATCGGGGACCGGGAGGCCTGATGGCCGTCGTCCGCAGCCGGGGCCGGTCCCGCGCCACCGGGTGGGCCCGCTACAGCGCGCTCGTCATCGCGGCACTGCTGTTCCTCGTGCCGTTCTACCTCGTCGTCCGCAGCGCCTTCATGCGCGAGCAGGACCTGTCCTCGCCGGACTTCCACTGGCTGCCGCCGCACTGGAACACCGCCAACCTCACCGACCTGTTCGCTAACCCCGCCATCCCGATGGCCCGCTCGCTGCTCAACTCCGGCCTCATCGCCGTGACCCAGACCATCGGGGTCCTCGTCGTATCGGGTCTGGCCGGCTACGGCCTCGCCCGCATCCCGTACCGCTGGTCCAACGCCGTCTTCTACTCGATCACCGCGACGCTGCTCATCCCCGCGGCCGTGACCTTCGTGCCGAGCTTCGTTCTCGTCTCGACGCTCGGCTGGATCTCCACGCTGCGCGGCCTCATCATCCCCGGGCTGTTCCAGGCGCTCGCGACGTTCCTGTTCCGGCAGTTCTTCCTGAACTTCCCCCGGGAGATCGAGGAGGCCGCCTTCATCGACGGCCTGTCCTACTGGGGGACGTTCTGGCGCATCGTCGTGCCGAACTCGATGGGGTTCGTCGCCGCCATTGGCACCATCACCTTCATCGGCTCGTGGAACGCCTTCCTCTGGCCGCTCGTCATCGGCCGCGACCAGGAGTCGTGGACCGTGCAGATCGCCCTGTCGACGTTCCTCACCGCGCAGTCGGTGCAGGTGAGCCAGCTGTTCATGGCCGCGCTCGTCGCCATCCTGCCGCTGCTGCTCATGTTCCTGTTCCTGCAGCGCTGGATCGTCGAGGGTGTCGAGCGCACCGGCATCGCCGGCGACTGACGCGTCCGGCGAGCTACGGCATCCGGTCCGGGAGGTCGAGCGTGTGCGCGCCCCGGCTGGCCTTGGTCGCCAGGTAGTGCACGTTGGCCGGCGAGAGGTGGACGCCGGTCGGTACGAGCCCGGTCACCTCGATGCCGAGACGCTCGAGCTGGGCCGGCTTGTCGGGGTTGTTCGTCAGCACCCGGACGCGCGGCACGTCGAGGGCGAGCAGCATCTGGGCGGCGACGGTGTAGTCGCGCTCGTCGGCGCCGAAGCCGAGGGCGAGGTTGGCCTGGTAGGTGTCGAGGCCGCGGTCCTGCAGCACGTAGGCGTCGAGCTTCGGGTAGAGCCCGATGCCCCGCCCCTCCTGGCGCAGGTAGAGCAGGTAACCGCCGCTCGATGCGAGGCGGCGGACGGCCTCGTGCAGCTGCGGCCCGCAGTCGCAGCGCTGGCTGCCGAAGACGTCACCCGTCAGGCACTCGCTGTGCAGCCGGACGAGCGGAGCCGAGTGCGGGCGGTGAGGTCCAGCGGAGGCGGCCGGGTCGGCGAGGTCGCCGAGGGCGAGGGCGACGTGCTCGAGACCGTCCACCAGGCCGGTGAAGGTGTGCGCGAGCGCCGTGGTCGTGAACCCGTCGGCGAGCGCGAGCGGCACCACGACCGCCGTGCGGACGGTCGCGGGTGGTGGCGTGGGACCCAGGAGGGGGTCGCTGCCCATGGCCTCGCTCACGGATCCTCCGTCCGGGCGGGGTCGGGACGTGACGACAGCCCGTAGCGCAGCAGCACGACGTCGCCGATCTGGCGCACCTCGGCCAGCTCGGCCCGCCGCTGCGGGTTGAACGGGAAGGCGGCGTCGCCGACGAACCGGGTGGCGCGCGAGCTGCCGACGAAGAACGGCGCGACGACCAGCTGCAGCTCGTCGGCGAGGTCGGCGGCCAGCACCTGGGTGTGCACCGTGCCGCCGCCTTCGACCATGAGCCGCCGGACGCCACGCGCCGCAAGGTCTGCCCAGACACCGTGGAGGTCGCACGAGTTCCCCGCGTCGACGACGGTCGCGCGGTGGCCGATCCGCGAACGCGCCCCCTCGACCACGGGTGACGTGCAGTACACGAGCTTCTCGGCGCCGTCGTCGGCGAAGAAGCGAGCCCCCGGGTCGAGGTCGGCACAGCGGGTCAGCGTCACCTTCGTCGGTGACGCGGGCAGCCCGTGGGCGACGCGCTCGGCGCGGCGGGACGCCGAGCGGACGAGCAGGCGAGGGTCGTCGTGTCGGATCGTGCCGGCCCCGACGAGGATCGCGTCGGACGCGGCGCGCTCGGCGTCGACCCGGTCGAAGTCGGCGTCGTTGGACAGGAGCAGACGCTGCGGGGACGGGGCGTCGAGGTAGCCGTCGATCGACATGCCGCAGCTGAGCACGACGTACGGACGCGCCGGCTCCTGCGCCCCCGCAGGCGTCGGCCCACGACTGGTCTCGGCGGCGGGGGTGAGGGCCTCAGGCATGCGCGCCTCCCGCGACGGCGTCGACGCGACGCGTCCGGTGGGCACGTCCTCGGAGCAGCAGGACCGCTGCGCCCGGCAGGCTGGCCACGAGCACCAGTCCACCGTAGACGACGGCGACCACGACGCCCTGTCCTGCGCCGAGCCCGACCGCGCCGAAGGCCCACGCGGCGGCACCCTCGCGCGGTCCCCAGCCGGCGACGTTGAGGGGCACCGCGGCCGCGAGCAGCACGACGAGCGCCACGGGCACGAGCCGCACCGGCGGCACGGCCACCCCTGCAGCGCGCGCGGCGAGGACGAACGTGCCGACGTGGCCCGCGACGGCGAGGGCCGATGCAGCCACCACGCCCGGCCACACCCGTCGGGCGAGGAGCCCACGGCGGAGGTCGGAGCGCGCGGCCCGGACGATCCGTGCCGCACGGGTGGCACTGCCGCGCAGCCGAACCCGAAGGACGAGCAGGACGGCCGCCGCGGCCACACCACCGGCGAGCGCGAGGAGCACCATGTGCTCCTCGACCCACGCCCGCAGCGGTGACGGCACGGCGACGAGGGCGGTGACGGCCAGCCCCGCCTGCACCACCTGCCCGGCGGCCCGCTCCCACACCACGGCGCGGACGCCGCGGCCGAGGTCCCCGGACGACCGGCCGTGCGACACCGCACGGTGCACGTCGCCGGCGACGCCGGCCGGCAGCGTCACGTTGAGGAACTGCGCCCGGTAGGACGCCGCGACGGCGTGCGGGAGCGACAGGTGCAGCCCGAGGCCCCGCGCCACGAGGACCCACCGCCACGCCGCGCACACCGTCGTCACGACCGTGACGGCGACCGCCGCGAGGACGGCGGGGACCAGGGCGGCGGCGTCGACGTGACGGACGGCGTCGGCGACCGGTCCCGGACCGACGCGCCACGCGAGCACCGCCACGAGCACGGCCACACCGAGCGGCCGCACCCACCGCCGCGCTCGCACCATCTGCGTCTCCTCCGCACACCGGGGCCGTCGACGCCGTGGCGGCGCCACCCCCGAGGACGCCGCCCGGGCCCACCGGGTTCAGCGCCGACGCGTCCCGCGACGGTCAGGGCGTCAGCGTCGCGAGGGCGTCGGCGACCGTCAGCGCGGTGTCCGACCACGGCCTCAGGGCGGTGCGGCGGTCCACCGCCGCCCGCCTGAGCCGGTCGCGCGTGGCGGCATCGGTCAGCCAGGTCCGCAGCGCGCGGGCGAGGGCCGACGCGTCGCCGACGGGCACGAGCAGCCCGGGCAGGTCCCGGGCCCGCTCTCGGGCTCGGTCCGTGCCCGCCAGCGTCCGGGGCAGGCCGCCCGCGTCGGTGGCCACGACGGGCAGGCCACGGGCGAGGGCCTCGGTGACGGCCATGCCGTACGTCTCGAGCCGCGACGGCTGCACGAGCAGGTCGGCCGCGGCGTACGTCCGCTCGAGCTCGTCGCTTCCCAGCGGGCCGGCGAACGTGACTCGGTCCGCGATGCCGAGATCGCGCGCCCGCCGGCGGAGGTCCGCGGCGAACGATCCGTCGACCTCGAGGGAACCCGCCACGACGCAGTCCCACGACAGGCTGCCGAGCGACCCGAGCGCCTCGACGAGCACGTCGTGGCCCTTGAGCGCGGTCACCGCACCGA
>NZ_JBNDHY010000179.1:0-8376 GCF_056755315.1 Monashia sp. HAY1-2A | reverse complement strand
CCCCCCCCCCCCCCCCCCCCCCCCCCCCCCCCCCCCCCTCCACAACAAAAAAACCCCCCCCCAGATTACTACGCGTCTCGTGGGCTCGGAGATGTGTATAAGAGACAGACCGCCCCGCGTGCCCGGCTGCGACGCCTCGCCGTCGTCGGTCTGGCCGCTCCCCTCCTCGCCCTCGCCGCGTGCAGCGGCGAGGCCCCCGTAACGTCCGAGCCCACCCAGGGCGCACCCGCCGGCACGTCGGCCCCGAGCACGTCCACGACGACGCCCGAGGCGACGACCTCGACGACGAGCGCAGCGCCGACGACCCCTCCGGCCTTCTCCACCAAGGACCTCAAGGCCGTCATCAAGGACCCCGACCTCGGCCACACCATCACCGCGCTCAAGATCTCGCGCAACCTGCCGTTCCCGGCCAACCAGCCGGTCGGGGCCGAGGCCTTCGAGATCGTCGGGGTCAAGGTGCAGCTCGACGCGGGCTCGCGGTACTCCGCGACGCTCAGCCCGACGATGATCTCGCTCGTGGCCACGAGCCCCCCTCAGACCGTGGCCGCGACGGCCGAGTTCGGCAAGGCCTACCACGCGATCCCCCTGGGCGCCGCGAAGCGCGGCCAGACCGAGCGCGGCTGGCTGTTCTTCAAGGTCGACCGCGGCACGTCGACGTCGCTGCGGCTCCAGTACAACCGTCCGCCGTACAAGGTCAGCACGACCGACAAGACCATCAAGGCGCGGATGTTCTGGGTGCAGCTGACCCGCTGACGCGGTGCTGGGCTCGTCCGCGGCCCCGGACTCCTCCGGGAGCCGGGGCCGCCCGCGTCCCCGGGTGGCGCGCGGTCTAGAGACGCTCACCCACGAGCACCGGCTCGTTGACGAGCGTCACGCCGAAGGCCTCGTGGACGCCGTCGCGCACCCGTCGCGCGAGCGCGAGCACGTCGGCGGTCCTCGCCCCGCCGCGGTTGGTCACCGCGAGCGTGTGCTTCGTGGACAACGACGCCGGTCCGGGGAGCCCGTAGCCCTTGCCGAACCCGGCCTGGTCGATGAGCCAGGCGGCGCTGGTCTTGACGCGCCCGTCGGGCTCGGGGAACCGCGGCGGCGTCGGGCCCTCGTAGCCGAGCCGTTCACCGACGCGCTCGACGAGGTCGTCGAACTCGCGCCGGCTCAGGACCGGGTTGGTGAAGAACGAGCCGCACGACCACGTGTCGGGGTCGTCGCCGTCGAGGACCATGCCGCGGCGGCGGCGTTGCTCCAGGACCGCGGCACGGGCGTCGGCGAGCGGCACGCGGGTGCCCAGCTCGACGCCGAGGCCCTCGGCGAGCGCCGCGTAGGCGACGGGCCGCGAGAGGTCGGCCACCTCGAGCTGGAAGACGACGTCGAGGACGACGTAGCGGCTCGTGCCCTTGAAGAGGGAGTGCCGGTAGGTGAAGGCGCAGTCGGCGTTGGCGAAGGTGCGCACGACCTGGTCACGCCGGTCCCACGCGCGCACCTGGTAGACGGTCTGCGACACGTCCTGGCCGTAGGCGCCGACGTTCTGGACCGGGGTCGCGCCCGTGAGCCCGGGGATCCCGCTCAGCGCCTCGACGCCCGCCCAGCCCTCACCGACGAACCGGTCGACGACGCCGTCCCAGTCCTCACCAGCGGCCACGCGCACGACGGCCCCGCCGCACCAGTCGGCCGACTCCGGAGCGATGCCGGAGGTCGCGACGCGCACGACGGTGCCGGCGAAGCCGTCGTCGGCCACGACGAGGTTGGAGCCGCCCGACAGCAGCAGCAGCGGCTCGTCGGCGTCGTCGACCTCGCGGACGGCGTCGACGAGCTCGTCGGTGGTCGTCACGGTGACGAGACGCGCGGCAGGGCCGCCGACCCGCATCGTCGTCAGCCCGGCGAGCGGGACGCCGTGTTGCTCGCGCACGAGGCTCAGTCGAGGCGGGCGACGGCGAGCGCGCGGCCGAGCACCTTCTCGCCGCCGCACGTCGCGGTCAGCTCGACGGTGACGCGGCCCGTCTCGGCGTCGACGGCCTTGACGACGCCCGAGACGTCGATGTCGGCACCGGTGTCGTAGGGCACGACGACGGGCTTGGTGAACCGGACGCCGTACTCGACGACGCGGCCGGCGTCGCCGACCCAGTCGGTGACGATGGTGACCGCCGAGCCCATGGTGAACATCCCGTGAGCGATGACGTCGGGCAGCCCGACCTCCTTGGCGAACCGCTCGTCCCAGTGGATCCGGTTGCGGTCGAGGGACGCGCCGGCGTACTGCACGAGGCGAGGGCGGTCGACGTGCACCGTGCGCGGCGGCAGGGCGTCGCCGACCGACACGGAGGCCAGGGCGCGCACGCCGGTGGTGGTGTCGCTGCTCATCACTCGCCTCCTCGGATGACGATGGTGGACGTGGCCGTGCACACGGCCTCGCCGTCCTCGGTGGCCAGCTCGGTGCGCGTCGTGACCATGGCGTGGCCACCGGCCTCGCGGACGGTGTCGACGTGCAGGGTGCCGACGACGGCGTCGCCGGCGGTCAGCGGCCGGTGGTGGGTGAAGCGCTGCTCGCCGTGGACGACCCGGGAGAAGTCGATGCCGGCCTCCGGGTCGCGGATCAGCTGGGCGTCGCACTGCTGGGCGATGAGGACCGCGAAGGTCGGCGGCGCGATGACGTCGGCGTAGCCGCGGGCCCGCGCGACGTCGACGTCGACGTGGACCGGGTCGGTGGATCCGACGGCCTCGGCGAACTCGCGGATCTTGGCCGCACTGACGCGGTAGGTGTCGGTGGGCGGGTACACCCGGCCCTGGAAGTCTTCGTTCACCGGCATGCGGGCAGCCTATCGACCGGTGGACGACGACCGCTCCCCCGGCCGGGTGGCCGAGGGAGCGGTCGTGTGGTGACGCGTGAAGAGCAGTCCGCGTCAGCGGGTCTCGCGGTGCTCCGTGTGCTTGCCGCACTTCGGGCAGAACTTGTTGAAGGAGAGACGGTCGGGGTTGTTCCGACGGTTCTTCTTCGTGATGTAGTTGCGGTCCTTGCAGTCCACACACGCCATCGTGATCTTCGGACGGACGTCGCTGCTCTTGCTGGCCACGGCAACCTGCTCTTTCGGGAACGTGCTGGGATGTATCGGGTCGTCCTGCGACGGGTGTCGCGCGCGTGCCCGGGGGTGACCCCACGCCTCGGCACGAGGACGCGACGTACAAGGTTACGTGACGGCCCGGCGAATCGAGAAATCCGTGGACCGTCGCGCTCCGTGGTAGCGGGAGCGGGGCTCGATCCCGCGACCTCACGATTATGAGTCGTGCGCTCTAACCAGCTGAGCTACCCCGCCATGGGCTGCCGGCACCGGACCCGCTCGCGCGGGCTGCCCGGGGACCGACCGACCAGAGCCCCAATAGGGAATCGAACCCTAGACCTTTTCCTTACCATGGAAACGCTCTGCCGACTGAGCTATTGGGGCACGGCCGAACGATCGGAACCCGCGGCGCGGGGCCCAGTTCGACCTGCTGTGCGTCGGTGAGACTACACGGTCCGAGGCGCGGATACGAAATCGGCGGGGCGGCCACGGGAGGGGTGCCCACCCGGCCCGTGGGAGGCTCAGCCGGCGGCGTCGTGGTCCTCGAGCGCCCGGCGGGCCGCGGCCTCGGCGGTCTCGCGGGCGTCCCGCTCGGCCGTCGCCTCGGCGAGCTCCGCGCCGACCTTGGCCAGCCGCTCGCGTGCCGTCGCGAGACGGCGCTCGAGGTCGGCGATGCCCTCGGTGACCTCCTCCTCACGGGCCGTCAGGACGGCGACGTGCCGGTCGGCGGAGCGCAGCGCCTCACGAGCCGACTCCAGCGCGGACGACAGACGCTCGCGTTCGGCGGTGCGCCGGGCCCGACGGCGCTCCTCGAGGTCGACGGCGTCACCGCCGCCGCCGTCGAGGACGGACAGGCTCGGGCGCCCGGCGGCTCCGGCGGCCCCGGCGGCGTCGGCCGACAGGTCGTCGAGGGCCACGGCGTCCGCGAGGTCGACGGAGCCGAAGCCCGAGTAGCTGAGCGCCTTGACGAGGGCCCCGGTGAGCACCGTGGCCTCGGCGTCCTCGTCGGCGATGAGTGCGGTGAGGGTGTCGCGCACCTCGGCCGCCACGCTCGCGCCCATCCGCTGGCCGGCCGCCGCGGCCTCCTGCTCGATGCGTT
The DNA here is from genome assembly GCF_056755315.1 of Monashia sp. HAY1-2A. Taxonomy (NCBI): domain Bacteria; kingdom Bacillati; phylum Actinomycetota; class Actinomycetes; order Micrococcales; family Intrasporangiaceae; genus Intrasporangium; species Monashia sp. HAY1-2A. The sequence continues at coordinate 4,230 of NZ_JBNDHY010000179.1, read as the reverse complement.
CGGCGACGGCGTCGACGCGCCGGGACCGCTCGCGGCCCAGCAGGCGCAGCTGGTCGGCGTCGAGGGTGCGCTGGGCCTCGCGGAGCAGCTCGGCGAACGAACGCAGCTCGTCGAGCTCGTCGCGGCACGTGCGGACGAAGTGGTTGACCGCCCATGCGGCGACCGTCGGTTTGCGCAGTGCGGTGACCGCTGCGGCGAGGTCCTTGTCACCGGCCTCCTTGGCCTGCGCCGCCAGCTCGGACCGGCGTGCCGTGAACCGCGCGGGGCTCTCGGCGTACAGCTCCTCGACGGCGGCGCGCAGGTGCAGGATCACCCGTGCATCCTCCCGCAAACCGGGTGGTGCGGCGCGGCAGCGACGGGCAGGCTGGGCCGGTGACCTGGATCTGTGCGACATGCGCCGTCGAGACCGACGACCTGCCCGAACCGCCCGAGACGTGCGCCATCTGCGAGGACGAGCGCCAGTGGGTGCCCTCCGACGGCCAGCGGTGGACGACCCTGGACCAGCTGTGCCGGGCCGGCACCCGCATCAGCGTCGCCGAGGTCGAGCCCGGCCTCTGGGGCCTGCGTGCCGAGCCGGAGGTGGGGATCGGGCAGCAGACCATGGTCGTGCGGGTCCCCGAGGGCGTGCTCCTGTTCGACTGCGTCGGCTACGTCGACGACGCGGCGCTGGAGCAGGTCCGCGCCATCGGCCCGGTGCTCGCGGTCGCCGCGAGCCACCCGCACATGTACGGCGTGCAGACCGAGTGGGCCAGGCGGCTCGGCGGCGTGCCGGTGCTCGTCAACGAGCGCGACGCCGAGTGGGTCCGACGCCGCGACCCGCTCCTCGAGCTGTGGGGCGAGACCCGCGACGTGGCCCCCGGGCTGACGCTGCACCGCGTCGGTGGGCACTTCCGCGGCCAGGCCGTCGTGGAGTGGTCCACGGGCAACGACGGCCGCGGCGTCCTGCTCGCCGGTGACGCCGTCTTCCCCAACCCGGACGGGCGGACGGTCAGCTTCATGCGCAGCTACCCGAACCGGATCCCCTTGTCCGGCGCCGTGGTCCAGCGCATCGCCGCTCAGCTCGAGGGCCTGCACTTCGACCGGCTGTACAACAACTTCGGCGCCGTCGTCGGCGCCCACGCCAAGGAGGTGCTGCGCGTCTCGGCCGACCGGCACGCGGCCTGGACGCGTGGGGACTTCGACCACCTGACCTGACACCTGACCTGACGCGCCGGGCCCGCGTTCGGCCGCGTTCGGCCGCGTTCGGCCGCGTTCGGCCGCGTGCGGTCGGGCCCTGGAACGGGTAGGTGGCTCGTGACGGCGTCGTCCGGCGCCGCACCAGTGGAGGAGGACGCCATGACCGACATGCCACTCTCGTCCGAGGACCCCACCACGGAGGGCCCCGCTGACGGTGGCGCCGACGTGACCAGCCAGGACGGCGGTGCCGACGGCGGCGCCGAGGGTCCCGCTGACGGCGGCGCCGACACCGGGACGCAGGACGGCGGTGCCGACGGCGGCGCCGAGGGTCCGGCCGACGGTGGCGCCGACACCGGGACGAGCGACGGCGGGGCCGACGGCAGCGCCGAGTGACCGCGTCACCGCAGGCGGCCGGGTCGCGATGACCCTCGACACCACCAGCCGGGTGCCCCTGCAGTCGCGCGGGCACTCGGCTCTCGCCTGCCTGGTCCCCCTCTCCCGGGCTGCGTTCGCCCGCGAGCACTGGGCCCGGCGACCCCTCGTGTCGCGCGCCGAGCAGCTTCCCGACGGGGCGGCGGACCTGCTCCGCCTCGGCGACGTCGACGAGCTGGTGTCCCGGCGTGGGCTGCGTACGCCGTTCGTCCGGGTCGCGCGCAAGGGCCGCACCCTCGGTGACCGCGAGTTCACCGCCGGAGGCGGCGTCGGGGCAGGCATCGCCGACCAGGTCAGCGACGACAGGCTGCTCGGCCTCTTCGCCTCGGGGGCCACCATCGTCCTGCAGGGCCTGCACCGCACGTGGGGGCCCGTCATCGACTTCTCCCAGCAGCTGGCCGACGACCTGGGGCACCCGGTACAGGCCAACGCCTACGTCACCCCCCGCCAGAGCCGCGGCTTCGACGACCACTACGACGTGCACGACGTGTTCGTCATCCAGACCTCGGGCGAGAAGCGGTGGCGGCTGCGCCCGCCCGTGCGACCCGCTCCCCTGCGCGACGACCCCTGGACCGACCACCGCGCCGACGTCGAGGAGGCGGCCCGGCACGAGCCGCTGCACGAGACCACCCTGCGGCCCGGCGACGTGCTCTACCTCCCGCGCGGGTGGATCCACTCGGCCACCGCCCTCGGTGGGGTGAGCGCGCACCTCACCCTGGGCATCCACGTGTGGACGCGACGGCACCTCGCCGACGAGCTGCTGACCCTCGCGCTCGAGCGGGCGAGCGACGCCGAGCGGGTCCGGGCCAGCCTCCCGCCGTCACCGGGCGGACCGGACGCGGCAGCCCTCACCGACGACGTCGAGGTGGCCCGCGAAGCGCTCGTCGACGCGCTCCGAGCCGTCCCGGCCGGGGAGGTCGTCACCGCCCTGCAGCGCCGCTCGTGCCAGGCCCAGCGCGCGGCACCGCTGGGGCCGCTCGCGCAGGTCGCGGCCGCCGAGTCGCTCCACGGCGGGTCGGCCCTGCGGCTGCGACCGCACCTCGGGGCCCGGCTGCACGCCGAGCCGGACGGTGGAGCGCGCCTGACCAGCCGGCTGCCTGACCTCAGCGTCGGCCGGCACGACGTGGGAACGCTCGTCGCACTCCTCGACGACGGCGTGCTGCGGGCCGACATGGTGGGGCTGGACCTGGCCCGCCGCCTGCTCCTGGCCGGTGTCGTCGTCCTCGACGACTGAACCGGTCTCGGCGTCCTGGCTCAGGAGGCGCGGGCCACCGCGTCGAGGAGGGGGCGGCGGGCGCCGACGAGGGACGGGCCGTACCACGTGAGCAACCGGCCGCTCACGAGTGCCGTGCGGGTGCGACGGAACGCCTCGGGGCCGTCCGCGTCCGTGAACACGTACGGCTCGTCCGGCAGCAGGACGACGTCCACGCCTTCGCGGTCGAGGTCCTCGAGGTCCACGTGCGGGTACCGGTCCTCGTGCTCGGACAGGACGTTGTGCCAGCCGAGCCGGGCCACGACGTCGCCGGTGAAGGTGTCGCGTCCGACGGCCATCCACGGGTCCCGCCAGACCGCCACCGCCACCTCGAGCGCCGGCTCGGGCACGGGACCGCACCACTCGTCCCGAGCCGCGCGCAGCCAGCCGGGTGCGGGGACGCCGAGACCTTCGGCGAACAGCCGCTCGAGCGAGTCGAGCGCGCCCGGGACCGTCTCGACGTCGGTGACCCACACCGTGAGCCCGGCCTCGCGCATCCGCTGGACGTCCAGCTGCCGGTTCTCCTCCTTGTTGGCCACGACGAGGTCGGGGCCCAGCGCCGAGACGGCACGCAGGTCGGGGTTCTTGGTCCCCCGGACCCGCTGCACCGCAAGGCCCGCCGGGTGCGTGCACCAGTCGGTGGCACCGACGAGCACGTGCGGGAGCGTCGCCGCGAGGGCCTCGGTGATCGAGGGGACGAGCGACACGATGCGGCGGGCGGGAGCCGCGAGCGGCACCGGCGCCCCGAGGTCGTCGACGAGCGTCACGGCTTGGCCTCCGCTGGGGTCAGACGTTGCGGCGGTACTGGCCGCCGACCTCGAAGAACGCCTCGGTCACCTGCTGCAGGGAGCACACCCGCGCCGCGCGCATCAGGACGTCGAAGACGTTGCCGCCCTCGATGGCGACGCGGCGCAGCTCGTCGAGGGCCACGCGCGCCTCCTCCTCGTGGTCGGCCCGGAACGCGCGGACCCGCGCGAGCTGGCCCTGCTTCTCCTCCTCGGTGCCGCGGGCGAGGACCACCTTGCGCGGCACCTCGCCCTCGTGCGGGTTGCGGAAGGTGTTGACGCCGATGATCGGCAGGCTGCCGTCGTGCTTGCGGTGCTCGTAGAGCATCGACTCGTCCTGGATGCGACCGCGCTGGTATCCGGTCTCCATCGCCCCGAGGACGCCACCGCGCTCGGTGATGCGGTCGAACTCCTTGAGCACCGCCTCCTCCACGAGGTCGGTCAGCTCGTCGATGACGTACGAGCCCTGGAGCGGGTTCTCGTTCATCGCCAGGCCCCACTCGCGGTTGATGATGAGCTGGATCGCGAGCGCCCGGCGGACCGACTCCTCCGACGGCGTCGTGACGGCCTCGTCGTAGGCGTTGG
>NZ_JBNDHY010000178.1:0-8355 GCF_056755315.1 Monashia sp. HAY1-2A | reverse complement strand
TCCGTCGTCGGCAGCGTCAGATGTGTATAAGAGACAGCATGGACGGGGCCCGGTGAGCGGCACGAGCGGGCTGCGGCCCGCCGCAGGCCGCCCCCTGCTCCACCACCTCCGCGTCCTCCTCCTCGTCGGGGGCTCGTACTACCTCGGCGCGCGCCTCGGCCTCGGCATGTCCCTCGTCGAGCGCAACGTCACCCCGCTGTGGCCGCCGACGGGCATCGCCGTCGCGGCGTTCCTCCTGCTCGACCGCCGACGCCGGCCCGTGGTCACCCTCGCCGTCCTCCTGTCGGCGTTCGCCGTCAACCTGCCCATCAGCGCGAACCCGCTGGCCGCCGGGGTGACGGCGGTCGGCAACGCCGCGGCCCCGCTCGTTGCGGCCCTGCTGCTGCACCGCTTCGGCTTCCGCCGCCAGGTCGACCGCCTCCGCGACGCGCTCGCCATCGTCTTCCTCGGCGCCCTCGCCAGCATGACGGTCAGCGCCACGGTCGGCGCCGTCACGCTCGCGGCGTCGGGGGCCATCGGCGTCGACGCCCTGCCGACCGCGTGGGCGGTGTGGTGGACGGGGGACGCCATGGGGGTGCTCGTCGTGACGCCCTACCTGCTCAGCGTGCCGCTCGTCATCGACCGCACGTGGCGCAGGAGCCAGTGGCTGGAGGGCCTGACCGTCCTCGTCGCGTCGGGCCTGGTCACGGGCTGGGCGGCCTTCTCGCACATGGTCGTCCTCGTCGTGGTCCTGCCGGTCCTCGGGTGGGCGGCGTGGCGGCTGCAGCTGCGCGGTGCAGCCCCCGCCGCCCTCGTGGCCTCCGTCGTCGCCACGTGGGCTGCAGCCCACCAGCGCGGCCCGTTCGAAGGCCGCTCCCTGCTCGAGCAGATGGTGAGCCTCCAGGCGTTCAACGCCTGCGTCGCGCTGACGTCGTTGATCCTCGCCTCGCTCGTCAGCGAGCGGCTCGAGGCGGCGAGCACCCTGGCACGGTCCGCGGCCGAGCTCGAGGCGCGGGTGGCCCAGCGCACCGCCGACCTGCAGACCGCCAACGCGCGGCTGCGCCGCGAGATCCGCGAGCGCTCCCAGGCGCAGCGCCTGCTGAGCCACGAGGAGGCCCGCGCCACGAGGGAGCACCACATCGCGGAGGTCCTCCAGCGCAGCATGCTCCCCGGTGGCCTGCCCGACCTGCCCGGCCTCGACGTCGCCGCCCGGTACCTGCCGGCGACGGCGGACGTGCAGGTCGGCGGGGACTGGTACGACGTGATCCCCCTGCGGCACGGGCTCGTCGGCCTCGTCATCGGTGACGTCGCCGGCCACGGTGTGCACGCCGCGGCGACCATGGCGCAGGTGCGCATGGCCGTGCGGGCCTACGCCGTCCAGGACCCCTCGCCGGCCCGCGTCCTGCGTCGCGTCCACCGGCTCCTGACGCGCCTGGCCACCGACGAGATGGTCACCGTGCTCTTCCTCCTGCTCGACCCGGCACAGGGCACCGTGCGCCTCTCGAGCGCCGGGCACCCGCCGGCGCTCCTCGTCGACGCCGACCGGGCCCGGTTCCTCGACGGCGCCCTCGCGCCGCCGCTCGGCGTCACCCCGGCCCGGACCTTCGCCGAGGTCGAGCACCTGCTGCCGGCCGGGGCGACCCTGCTGCTCTACACCGACGGGCTCGTCGAGCGTCGCGGTGTCGCGATCACCGAGGGCCTGGACCGGCTGAGCGCCGGCGCGCTCCGCCTCGTGCAGCCCGATGCCGGACACGATGCCGGTGACCTCGACACCGTCTGCGACGCGCTCCTGGCCGAGCTCCTCGGCGAGGCCGACCGCTCGGACGACGTCGCCCTCCTCGCCGTCCGCCCGGTGCGGACCGGCACCGGCGCCCTGCGGCTCAGCGTCCCGGCGGACGCCCGCTCGCTCGCCGAGGTCCGCACCGCGATGCGGCGATGGCTGCGGGAGGTGGGCGTCTCGCCGGAGGACGAGGTCGCCCTCCTCGTGGCCTGCGGGGAGGCATGTGCGAACGTCGTCCAGCACGCGTACAGCGGTGCCCCGTCGCCGGGGACCATCGACGTCGAGGTGCGCCGACGCGTCGGCGCGGACGGAGGCGTCGACGCCGTGGAGGTCGCCGTCCGGGACCACGGGACGTGGCGCGTGCCCGCGGCCCGCGGCGGTGGCTGGGGGCTCGGCGTGATCCGGGCTTTGACGGAGTCCGTGGACACGCGACACGATCCGGGGGGCACCGTCGTGACGATGACGCGTGCGGTCCGGAGAGGAGCTGTCCCGTGAACGACCTCGCGCACGTCGACGCCGCACTGCACGACGAGCTCTGCCTCGTCCGTGTCCGGGGGGAGATCGACCTGTCCAACGCCTCCGACGTCGGGGACGCGGTCGCCGCAGTGGTTCCCGGGGCCGCGGCGCGGGTCGTCGTCGACCTCAGCGGTACCACGTACCTCGACAGCACGGGCATCGCGATGATCTTCCACCTGTCCGAACGGCTGGGTCACCAGCGCCAGCCCCTGCGGGTCGTCGTGCCGCCGACGTCGGTGATCCGCAGGGTCGTCGACATCACCGACCTCGGCGCGGTCATCCCCGTCGACGACGGCCCGCCCGAGCTGGCCTGACGCGCCTCACTCCGGACCGGCGGGAGGCCCTGCCGCGCAAGGCTGCCCGGCCGAGAGGCACTTTCCTGTGGGTCGTCGCGGACCTGTGGGCAGGAGCGTCACGCGGACCTACACTGAAGACGCGTCGCTGCTGCACGCCATCGACCGTTGGGGGCCCAACATGCCGGCACGACGCACGACCTTCCTCGCGGCCTGCGCCGCGGTCCTCCTGCTCGGAGCCGGCGTGCCGGCCGCCGTCTCGGGCACGGTCCCGAGCGCCGTGCCGGCCACGCTCGCGACCACCACCCTGACGCCGGCCGACCAGGCGCGCGCGGTCTTCGACCGGATGACCGCCGCGCAGCGGATCGGGCAGCTGTTCATGGTGGGCGGCCCGGCAACCGGCCTCGGGTCCTCGACGCAGGCGGCCATCACGCAGTACCACGTCGGCAACCTCGTCCTCACCGGCCGGACGACCTACGGCGCGGCCCCGGTGCGCTACCTCACCGCCCACGCCGACGCGCTGACGACGTCGGCGGCCACGGCCGGCGTCCCCCTCTTCATCGCGACCGACCAGGAGGGCGGCTACGTGCAGGTGCTCCAGGGCACCGGGTTCTCGCGGATGCCGACGGCACTGACGCAGGGCACGTGGTCCGACACGACGCTGACCGCGAGCGCGACGACGTGGGGGCGGCAGGTGTTCCGCTCCGGGGTGGACCTCGACCTGGCACCGGTCATGGACACCGTCGCCAAGAGCTTCGCCAGCCTCAACCAGCCGATCGGGTACTGGGACCGGGAGTACGGGTACACGCCCTCGGTCGTCGCCGACAAGGGCACGGCGTTCCAGCACGGCATGCAGACCTCCGGTCTGGCGATGACGGCCAAGCACTTCCCGGGTCTGGGCCGCGTCACCGGCAACACCGACACGTCGGCCGGGGTCACCGACACCGTCACGACGCGCACCTCGGCCGACATCGGGCCGTTCCGCGCGGCCATCGCCGCCGGTTCGCGGGTGCTCATGGTCTCGTCGGCCTACTACCGGCTCATCGACGCCGCGCACCCGGCCGTGTTCTCACCCACCGTCATCGGCGGGATGATCCGCGGCGACCTGCACTTCACCGGGATCGTCGTCAGCGACGACCTCGGCAGCGCCCGGCAGGTCACCGGCTGGACGCCGGCGGCGCGGGCCCTGCACTTCCTCGAGGCCGGCGGTGACGTCGTCCTGACCGTCACCCCGACCGTGGTGCCGGCCATGGTGCAGGCGGTCACGGCACGGGCGGCGTCCGACTCGGTCTTCCGGGCCAAGGTCGACGCGGCGGTGCTCCGGGTCCTCACGGTCAAGGCGCAGGACGGACTCCTCGCACCGCGGCCCCCGGTCAACGGCTCCCTCGGGTCCTCGACGATCGTCGCGCTCCAGCGCTGGTTGGGCGTCACCCGCACCGGCGTCTTCGACACGACGACCATCCGCGCCCTGCAGGCCCGCATCGGGATGGACGTCGTCGGCGTCTGGGGCCCGCGCTCGATGGCCGCGATGCAGTCCTACCTCGGCCTCTACCGCGACGGCGCGACGACGTGGAACGCCCGGACCGTCGCCGAGCTGCAGCGCTACCTCGCCACGCAGCTCTGACCCGCAGACGCGTCCGACCAGGGAGACGAGGAGCCGTCGTCGGCCGCGCTCTTCCCGCTGCTCGGCGTCGTCGTCACGGGGAGCCGTCGTCGGCCGAGTGCGCGCCGGACCCGCGTCGCTACTCGACGGACGTGCTCGGCACGTCGTCGTCCGGCGTCGGCACGTCGGTGACCCGGGCCGTGTGGGCCGAGACGACGTAGGGGTTGCCGCGGGCGACCGCGTCGGCCACGGCGTCGACCCACGGCTCCGGCATCGGCGCGAGCCCGGCTCCGGCGATCGCCTCGACGAGCGCCTGCGTGGCCTCGTCGTGGGACCGGTGCCGACCCCGGCGCACGAGGTCGTTGATGATCGTCTGCAGCTGCTCGTCGCGGGCGAGGGCGGCCCGCTCGAGAGCGCGGTCGTCCATCGGGTCCGTCGTCGGCTCCATCGCTGCCTCCTCGGGTGTGGGGACCGCTTCCGCCGCGCTCCTCCGGAGGGGGCCGTACCCGCTCGGTTCGACTCGGGCACGCCGGTTGCCTACACTCGCTGGGTCCATCCGCACGGATCCGGGGCAAGGGGACCCGCCGACAGGAAGTTCGTTCGTGGGTCTGACCGTCCTCGAAGCCGTCCTCGCAAGCATGCTCGCCACCCTCGGGTGCCTCGTCGCCGCGCCACGCCGCTCCTCCGGCCGCGTCCGCCGCGCCGCACCGGCGTCGTGGCCCGCCCGCGCCCTCTTCCCCCTCGTCCCGCTCGGCCTCGTCGGCGGTGGGATGCTCCTGCTCGGCGCCGCGAGCGACGTGGCCGTCGCGGTCGGCGTCCTGTGGGTGCTGTCCGTGCCGTGGGTCCTCGTCACGAGACGCTGGGGGGTGTGGGCGCACGCCGCGTGGTCGCTCACCGTGTCCGCAGGTCTCGCCTACCTCGGCGCGATGCTCTGGTGGACGCTCGGTTCCGGGCTCACCGGGCTGACCCTCGTCGGCGCGTGGCTGCTGCTCGGTCTCGAGGTCGCGGCGTTCGTGCTCCTCCTCGCCTACGGCTGGGAGATCTTCGACGTGCTCGGCAGCCGGCAGTGGCGCCGCCGCCTCGCACCCGGGACGACGTCCGTCGTCGCCACCCGCACCGACCTGCCGTTCGTCTCGATCCACGTGCCGGCCCACAACGAGCCGCCGGACATGCTCATCGACACCCTGCGCTCGCTGGCCGCCCTCGACTACCCGGCGTACGAGGTGCTCGTCATCGACAACAACACCGAGGACGACGCGCTCGTCGAGCCGGTCGCCGCGTTCTGCGCCGCCCACCCCGAGGTCTTCCGGTTCCACCGCCTCCTCGACTGGCCCGGGTACAAGTCGGGGGCCCTCAACTACGCCCTGACCGTGACGGACCCACGGGCCCTCGTCGTCGGCGTCGTCGACGCGGACTACCAGGTCGACGCGGACTGGCTGCGCCAGACGGTCGGTGCCTTCGACGACCCGAAGGTGGCCTTCGTGCAGTCCCCGCAGGACTACCGGGACTGGGAGGGTTCGGGCTACCTGCGCCGCCTCTACTTCAGCTACGACTACTTCTTCTCGGTCTCGCAGCCCTCCCGTGACGAGCGGGACGCCGCGATCTTCGGCGGCACCATGGGGCTCGTGCGCCTCCAGGCGCTGCGCGACGTCGGCGGCTGGGACGAGTGGTGCGTCACCGAGGACGCCGAGCTGTCCCTGCGCCTGCTCGCCGCGGGCTGGAGCGGCCACCACGTCGACCGGCCCTTCGGCCGCGGGATCATGCCGCTGACGTTCGAGGCGCTCAAGGGCCAGCGCTTCCGCTGGTGCTTCGGCGGGATGCAGATCCTGCGGCGGCACTGGCGGGTCCTCATGCCGTGGAACCGGTCGACGCCGATGTCGCGCAGCCAGCGCCTCGCCTACCTCGTCGGCGGCCTCCAGTGGACCGGTGACCTGCTCTCGCTCGTCTTCGGTGCGGTCGTCGTCGTCAGCCTCGTCGACGTCGCGCTCGGTGGCGGCCTCGTCGTCCAGCGCCTGAGCGGCCTCATGCTCGTCGCCGTCCCGGCCCTGCTCCTCTTCGGCCTGCTCCGGGCGGTCGCCGTCGTCAAGCTCGTGGCCCAGCGGGCGACCTGGCGCGATGCCGTCGGGGCCTTCGTCATGTGGCTCTCGCTCGGCTGGGTCGTGTCGCTGGCCGTCGTGCGTGGCCTGACCGAGCCCGCCGGCGTCTTCCTCCGGACCCCCAAGGTCAAGGGGGAGGTGCGGCTGTCGGACGCGGTGCGCTCCAACCGTGCCGAGCTCGCGTCGGCGCTCGTGGCCGGGGTCGCCGTGCTGTCCGCCGTCCTCGTCCGACCGGGGCTCGTCGCGCTGGGGCTGGCCGCGCTGCTCGTCGTCCCCGTCGTCGGCTGGCTCGCCGCACCGGCCAACACGCTCGCCGCCTTCCGCGCCGACCTCCCGCCACGGCTGCGCGCACGCCGCGACTCGGAACGGGCCCGGGCCTGGTGGGGCCGCGTCGGTGGTGCCCGGGGGTCGCTCGCCACGGCGGCCGCGGCCGCCGCCGTCCTCGGTGTGGTGGCCCTCGTCGTGTCGCCAGCGTCCCAGCAGTCGCCGCGCAACAGCGCGATGCCCGCGCTGCCGCGGACCACCGTGACCGTCCAGCCGGACCCCGCCACGGGGACGGGCGCGCGGACGTGGACACCCTCGACGACCTCGGCTGACGCCGCGGTGTCCTCCACCGGCACGCCGACGCCCGGTTCCCCGAGCGCCACGAGCCGCGTGGGGTCGCTCGCGCCGGCGACGACCGCGCCCGCCCCCGCCACGACGTCCGCCGCGCGGCCCACCGCCGTCCCGACGACGCCGCCCGGCACACCGTCGACGGCCACGCGCCCGACCCAGGCGCAGACGGTCCCCGGTGCGACGAACCGTCCGACGAAGACCAAGTCCACGGGACCGCCCCCCACTCCCTGAGCGGCGCCGGTCCGCGCCCGCTCGTCTGCGCCCTCATCGGCCGACGTCCCGACGCGCGTCCGCTGGCAGGATGGCGCCATGAGCCCGTACGTCCCCCTCAGCGTGCGCACCCCGTCCCCGCTCGGTGAGTTCCTCCGCGCGCGCCGTCGCGCGCTCGCCCCCGAGGACGTCGGCATCAGGCGGACCAAGGGCCGTCACCGCGTCGGTCTGAGCCGCACCGAGGTCGCCGAGCTCGCCGAGATCTCCGTGGCCTACTACGACCTCATCGAGCGGGGCCGCGACCTGCGCCCGAGCGCGTCCGTCCTCGACGGCCTCGCCAGGGCCCTGCGCCTCGACGCCGACGGCCGCACCCACCTGCACGGGCTCGCCACCGGGGGCCCGCGGCGGCGGCACGCCGAGCCGGAGGAGCTCACCGACGAGCTCGCCGAGCTGCTCGAGGCGGTGCTGCCCAACCCCGCCTACGTCGTCGGCGCGCGCTGGGACGTCATCGGCGCCAACCGTGCGGCGTGCCGCCTGTTCACCGACTGGGAGGGCCGGCGGACCAAGCGCGAGCGCAACCTCCTGTGGTTCTACTGCTGCGACCCCGCGGCGCGGTCGCTCTTCGTCGACTGGGTGCAGGAGGCGGCGGACCAGCTGGCCCTCTTCCGCGAGGCCTACGCCCGCCACCCCGACGACCCGGGCTTCCAGCGCGTCCTCGACGAGGTGTTCCGCGGCAACCCGGACACCGTCGAGTGGTGGGAGCGCCACGACAGCGACCCCACCCGCGGCCGTACCAAGCGGATCCGTCTCGAGGACGGGCGCGTCGTCCGGCTCCGGCAGCTCGTGCTCCAGGCGCTCGACGAGCCCGACATCCGCGTCATCAGCTACTTCGTCGACGCCGACGAGGACCTCGACGCCGCGGACCTCGACGCCTGACGCCCGTCCGGCCCGGCCTGACCGGGGCTCGCGCGGGGAGGCGCCCCGTCCCACGAACGGACGAGGCGCCCCGGTGCGGTGGCTCGGGGGGCGGTGGCCGCTAGCGTCGGCGTCGGGTGCCGAAGATGCTGCGGGTGATCTCGCGGCCGATGACGGTGCCGGCAGAACGCAGCATCGAGCGGAAGGCCGTGGACTGCACGACCTGCTCGACGATGCCGGGGTCCTCCTTCGGCTCACGCCTCGGGGTCGATGTCGACGTGGGGGCCGGGGGCTGTCTCTTATACACATCTCCGAGCCCACGAGACGCGTAGTAATCTGGGGGGGTGG
>NZ_JBNDHY010000177.1:0-8452 GCF_056755315.1 Monashia sp. HAY1-2A | reverse complement strand
CGCGGACGTAGCTCAGTTGGTAGAGCGCAACCTTGCCAAGGTTGAGGTCGCCGGTTCGAGCCCGGTCGTCCGCTCCACGCAGGAGGGCCTCACGACCTGGTCGTGGGGCTCTCCGGTGGGTGGCCCGGTCCTCAGCGGCCGGCCGCCCACGACCGAGGGCGATTGGCGCAGTGGTAGCGCGCTTCCTTGACACGGAAGAGGTCACTGGTTCAAACCCAGTATCGCCCACCACCGGACGCCGCGTCCGGCCCGCACCGGGCCGGGCGTCGCGGGCCCGGTGGCGTGCGGACGTAACTCAGTTGGTAGAGCGCAACCTTGCCAAGGTTGAGGTCGCCGGTTCGAGCCCGGTCGTCCGCTCCACGTGGGGCCGGGGCCCGAGGGTCCCGGCCTTCGTCGTCCCGCCGCCCTAGAGTGAGGCCCATGGCCGCGTCGCGCAGCACCCCTGCCACCGAGGTGGACGTCGACGGGCTGCCCGTGCGCGTCAGCAACCCGGACCGGGTCTACTTCTCCGAGCGCGGCGAGACCAAGCTCGACCTCGTCGAGTACTACCGGTCGGTGGGCCCCGGCATCGTCAACGCCCTGCGCGAGCGGCCGTGCATGCTCCATCGCTTCCCCAAGGGCGTCGACGGCCAGAAGGTGCACCAGAAGCGGCTGCCCGCCGGCGCCCCGCCCTGGGTCGAGACCGTCCGGCTGCACTTCCCGCGGTACGGCCTGCACGCCGACGAGCTCTGCGTCACCAAGCTGGCCGACGTCGTCTGGGCGGTGCAGATGTCGACCGTCGAGTTCCACCCGTGGAACTCCCGGCGGGCGGACACCGAGAAGCCCGACGAGTGGCGCATAGACCTCGACCCCATGCCGAGGTGCGGTTTCGAGACCGTCCGTCGCGCGGCGGGCACGGTGCACGAGATCCTCGACGAGCTCGGGGCGGTGGGCTGGCCGAAGACCTCCGGCGGCAGGGGCCTGCACGTGTACGTGCGGATCGAGCCGCGCTGGGGTTTCAAGGAGGTCCGCCGCGGCGCCCTCGCCTTCGCCCGTGAGGTCGAGCGTCGCCTGCCCGACGACGTGACGACGACGTGGTGGCGCAAGGACCGCGCGCCGACCGACCTGTTCGTCGACTACAACCAGAACGCCCGCGACCACACCATCGCCGCTGCCTACAGCGTCCGCGGCACACCGCACGGCACCGTGTCGGCGCCGGTGCGCTGGGACGAGGTCCCCGACGTCCAGCCACCCGACCTGACCATCGCCACGATGCCGGCCCGGTTCGCCGAGCTCGGCGACCTGCACGCCGGCATCGACGAGGCCGTCTTCGACTTCACGCCGCTGCTCGAGTGGGCCGACCGCGACGAGCGCGAGGGCGTCGACACCCCGCCCGAGCCCGACGACGAGTGAGCGTCGACCCGGGACGGCCGCCCCCGGGCGTGACCTCCTGCGGCTGCCGGGCCCTACGATCTGCGGGTGGACCTCGCCCGCTTCGCCGACCGGGTCGCCACGACGGTCGTCGACGTCCGCCGTGGTCCGGACGCCCTGGACGCCCTCGACAGCGAGGGGTTCTGGGCCGTCGTCGCGACCTTCGAGGGCGAGGTCACGGCCGTCCGCTTCGCCGAGGTCGTCCCGGGTCCGCCCGCCCCGGCGGTCCGGCCCTGGGCGCCGTTGACGGGGGAGTGGACGACCTCCCTCGACCGGTCCGAGTACGTCGCCGCCGTGCGGGACGTCCGGCGCCGGATCGCCTCGGGCACGGTCTACCAGGTCAACATCTGCCGCGTCCTGAGCCACGAGCTGCGCGCCGACGCCGACCTCGACGGCTTGGATGCGCTTCTGCGGCAAGGGAACCCGGCTCCCTACGCCGCACGCATCCGCTGCGACGCGGCGGACCTCGACGTCGTCGGAGCATCGCCCGAGCTGTTCCTCTCGCGGGCCGACGGACGCGTCGTGACGCGTCCCATCAAGGGCACCGCACCGACGCCCGCGCTCATGCTGCCCAAGGACCACGCCGAGAACGTCATGATCGTCGACCTGATGCGCAACGACCTCTCCGGGGTCTGCCGACCGGGCACCGTCTCCGTCGACGCGCTGTGCGCCGTCGAGGAGCACCCCGGCCTCGTCCATCTCGTGTCGACGGTCAGCGGACGGCTGCGGCCCGACGCCGGCTGGCGGGCGGTCGCCACGGCGACCATGCCGCCCGGCTCGGTGAGCGGTGCCCCCAAGTCGAGCGCGCTGCGCGCCATCGCCGACCTCGAGACGGTGCCGCGTGGCCCCTACTGCGGTGCCGTCGGCTGGGTCGATGCCGACCGCGGCGAGGCCCGGCTCGCCGTCGGCATCCGCACGTTCTGGGCCGAGCGAGACGCCACCGGAGGGCGCTGGCTGCGCTTCGGCACCGGCGCGGGGATCACGTGGAGCTCGGACCCGGAGGGGGAGTGGGCCGAGACCGAGCTCAAGGCGGCCCGCCTCGTCGGGCTCGCGGCGGGCACTGTGACACCATGAGGCCACACCAGCAGGCCCCGGCCGGGCCCGATGCGTCCGGCCCCGACCTCCGCAGCGCAGCCGAGGAGCCATGAGCACGACCACACGCGTCTGGGTCGACGGGAGGATCGTCGACCCGACCGGGCCGGCGGTGTCGGCCCTCGACCACTCCGTCACCGTGGGCGACGGCGTCTTCGAGACCGCCAAGATCGTGGACGGGCACCCCTTCGCCCTGTCCCGCCACCACCGGCGCCTCGAGCGGTCCGCCGCCGGCCTCGGCCTGCCGCCCGTCGACCTCGCGTTCGTCGACAAGGGAGTGGCCGCCGTCCTCGACGGTGACCCGATCCCGTTCGGACGGCTGCGCTACAGCGTCACCGGGGGTGTCGGCCCCCTCGGCTCGGACCGCGGCGAGGCCGACCTGACCCACATCGTCCTGGCCGGGCCGCAGCCACGCCCGCCGGCGAGCGGCAAGCTCACCGTGGTGCCGTGGACGCGCAACGAGCGTTCCGCGGTCGTCGGGCTCAAGACGACGTCGTACGCCGAGAACGTCGTCGCCCTGGCCCGTGCGAAGCAGGTGGGGGCCATCGAGGCGGTCTTCGCCAACACCCGCGGCGAGCTGTGCGAGTGCACGGGGAGCAACGTGTTCGTCGTCGTCGACGGCGTCGTTCTCACTCCTCCCGCGGAGTCGGGGCTCCTCCTCGGCATCACGCGGGAGCTCGTCCTCGAGTGGGGTCGCGAGGCGGGCCTCGACGTGCGCGAGGAGACCCTGCCCGTGGAGGTCCTCGCCTCGGCCGACGAGGTGTTCATCACGAGCTCGACCAAGGACGTCCTGCCGGTCCACGCGGTCGACGACCGGGTGCTGCCGGCCGCCCACCCCGTCACCGACACCCTCCAGCGGGTCTTCCGCGAGGCCGCCGGGCGGGACCTCGACCCGTGACCGGGCCCGAGGACACCGGCCGCCGGACCCGGACCGACGCGCCGCAGCACCCGGACTACTCGGACCGGAACGTGACCCTCGATGCCGGCGAGGACCGCTGGGCCTGGCGGGCCCGTCTGCGGCGCAACCGCGTCACCCACCTCGTGTGGCGCACGGCCGTGGGGGTGGTCGGCGCGGTCGTCACCGTGGCCGGCCTCATCATGGTGCCGGCGCCCGGCCCGGGGTGGCTCGTCGTCTTCTTCGGGCTGCTCATCCTGGCCAGCGAGTTCGAGTTCGCCCAGCGCTGGCTGGACTTCGCCAGGCACCAGGTGAGCCGGTGGAACACGTGGATCATGGGGCAGGCGGCCTGGGTACGCGGCCTCGTGGCCCTCGGCACGCTCCTCATCGTGTGGGCGGTGCTGTGGGGCTACCTCGCCGTGGCCGGCATCCCCCAGTTCGTCCCGTCGTGGGCGGAGGACCTGCTGACCCGGCTGCCGGGGGTCGAGTGAGGCGGTCCGGCCCGCGCCGGTGACCGGTCGCCCGGGGCGGGGCGGCAGGGCGATTTCCACCACCGGTCCGGCACAGGCTATTGTTCCCTCCGTCGCCCCGACGCCGACGGCACCGGGCGCCCGGACGTGTAGCTCAGTTGGTTAGAGCGTTCGCTTCACACGCGAGAGGTCAGGGGTTCGAGTCCCTTCACGTCCACCACCGGGGCCCCCGGTCTGCGTCGCCGCAGGCCGGGGGCCTTCGTACACCCGCGCACGGCGCCGACGGACTAGCCTGAGCCGCATGAACGCTGCCGTGTCGAGCCTGTTCATCTACCCGGACTCCGACGCCCCCGGTCAGGAGCTCGACACCGTCGAGATGACGCCGGCCGGTCCGGCGGGCAACCGGGCCAAGAAGAACGCCGTCCACCTCGTGTCCGCGGCCGACTACGTCGAGACGCACCCGAAGGCCAACGTCGTGCTCGACATGGAGGCCTCCGTGCTCGAGGGGCTCGTCGGGCGCACCGTCCGTCTGGGCGAGTGCACCCTGCGCGTCACCCGCACGCCGTCGCAGTGCGCGGGCGTCTACGCAGAGGTCGTCGAGCCCGGCGAGGTCGCCGTCGAGGACCTCCTCCTCGTCGCCGAGCCGGAGTGAGCCGGGGCGAGCCGGGGACGACGCCGGCGTGACCATCCACTCGGAGCACCCCTTCCTTCCCCCGGAGCCGGAGCGCGACCCCGTGCGCCGGCTGCGCGCGCGGGTCGGCGCCACCGTGACGCTCTGGACGGCCGGCGCGGGGCCCGACCGGGCCGGCCTGACGGTGTCGTCCTACCTCGTCGCCGCGGGCCGTCCCGCGCGGGTCGTCGCCCTCCTGCACCCCGACTCCGACCTGCTGGAGCGCCTCGAGAGCGACGGCACGGCGGTCGTGGCCCTCCTGGAGTGGCGACACCGTGACGTCGCCGACGTCTTCGCCGGGATGCGCCCGGCTCCGGGCGGGCCGTTCCGCGGCGAGAGCTGGGAGCAGACGCCGTGGGGACCCCGGCTGCGGGCCGTGCCCACGTGGGCGGGGGTCCGGCTCGACCCCGGGGCGACGCACGAGGTCGGCTGGTCACGCCTCGTCGAGGCCGTCGTCGAGCACCTCGAGCTCGGCGACGACGAGGAGCCGCTCGTGCACCGACGAGGCCGGTACCAGCGGCCGGAGGCCTGAGCGGCTCGACCGCGAGCCCGGTGCCGACCGGGTCAGCCGCGAGCGAGGTCGCTCGTCATCTCCGTCGTCAGCCAGGCGTCCGGGATGCCGAAGCCCTCGACGAGGAGGCCTGCATGCGGACGAAGCTCCGTGCACGCCTCGTTGACGACCGCGGTCAGGGCCTTGGCACGGGCCGGGCTGAGCCGGTCGTGCTCGAGGTACCACGCCTTGTGGGCCTCGATCGTCGCGAGGGCGTGCAGGTCGCAGACCCGGGCCAGCAGGGTGCGCACCTGCGGCTCGTCGCACTCCTCGACGGCGGCCGCGAAGGACTCGGTGACGACACGCTCGACGTGGGCCCGCGCGGTGTCGACGAGGTGGTCCTGGCACGCGTTGAAGACCGCGAAGGCGTCGGCGTCGCGCGCCTCGGCGCGGCGCAGCCGCCGGGCCAGGCCCTCCAGCAGGTGCTCCTCACGCTCCCGCAGCAGGCGCAGCTGGGTACCACGTGCGGCGAGGGTGAGGTCCTCGTCCCGGCCGGGGGCGGCGTCGACGATGCGCTGGACGATGCCCCGGGCCGCGGTGCGCTCGAGGACGGTGCCGGCGGCCAGCCTGGCCCCGAACCGCACGATGCCCACGGTGTCGAGGTCGCCGAACGTGGACCGGTAGTCGGTGAGCAGCGACTTGGCGACGAGCTGCAGCAGGACGGTGTTGTCGCCCTCGAACGTCGTGAAGATGTCGGTGTCGGCCTTGAGCTGGGCCAGCCGGTTGGCGTACAGGTACCCGGCCCCGCCGCACAGCTCGCGGCACTCCTGGATCGTGTCCGTGGCGTGCCGGGTCGTCAGCGCCTTGACCCCGGCGGCGCTCGTCTCGAGACGACGCTGCGCCTCCTCACCCGGGGTGCGGCCGGCGAGGACGTCGTCCATCGCGCCGACGAGCTCGTGCTGGGCGAACTGGAGCGCGTACGCGGCGGCGATGCGCGGCACCAGCCGACGCTGGTAGGTCCGGTAGTCGAGCAGGGTCACCTCCTCGCCGCCCCCGGGAGGGGCGAACTGGCGACGCGCGAGCGCGTACCGCGTCGTCACCGCGAGGGCCGACCGGGCGCCGGCCCCGGCCCCGCCGGCCACGGAGATGCGGCCGCGGACCAGGGTGCCGAGCATGGTGAAGAACCGCCGCGAGGGGTTGTCGATGGGGCTCGTGTACCGCCCGTCGGCGTCGATGTCGCCGTAGCGACCGAGGAGGTTGGTGCGCGGGACGCGGACGTGGTCGAAGGACAGGCGGCCGTTGTCGACCCCGTCGAGGCCGAGCTTGGGGCCGCAGTCGGTGGCCGTGACCCCCGGGAGCGTCTGCCCCCGCTCGTCGCGCAGCGGCACGAGGACGCAGTGCACGCCCCGGGACTCGCCTCCCACGACGAGCTGCGCGAAGACGGCGGCGAGGCGGGCGTCGTGCGCCGCCCCGCCGATGTAGTCCTTGCGCGCGGCCGGGGTGGGAGAGTGCACGACGAGCTCCTCGCCCGCCGGGTCGTACGTGGCCGTGGTGAGCAGGGCCTGGACGTCGCTGCCGTGGCCGGTCTCGGTCATCGCGAAGCAGCCGAGCAGCTCGCCGCTGGTGATGCGCGGCACGAGGTGGTCGTGGCGCTCGGTGCCGAGCATCGACACGGCCCCGCCGAAGAGGCCCCACTGGACCCCCGCCTTGACGAAGAGCGACAGGTCGCCGTGCCCGAGCATCTCGAAGGCGGTCACCGAGTCGCCGTACTGTGCGCTGCCGCCTTGGTGCTCCGGAAAGCCCTGTGCCGCGAACGGTTCCGCGGCAAGACGTACCAGCTGACGGCGGACACGGGCGCGGTGCTCCTCGAGCGGCAGCGGCTCCGCGGGCGGGCCGAGGACCTCGGGGTCGAGCACGCGGCACCGCTCCCGCACGGCCCGACGCGGGCCGTCGAGGTAGGCCCGCAGGGCCTCCGCGGTCGGCGGCGTGGGCACCGGGAGGGGCATCGGTTCAGCGGACACGGCGGGTCTCCTCACGCGCGCTGACGGGGGACAGGACGGGGGACAGGACGGGGGCCAGGCCGTTCCACGCGAGGTCGGTCAGCGCCGCGACGACCTCGGCCCGCGGCGGGCGGTGCGCGGTGGCGAGCCAGTCGTCGGCAACGGCCCGGACCGACCCGACGAGGGCGATGGCCCAGGTGCGCGCCCGTCCGGGGTCGGCGGCCGAGGCCTCGAGCGAGCGCCGGAGCAGGTCGGTGAGCTGGTCGGCGACCTGCGCCACGGTGCCGCCGACGGGGTCGTCCGGCAGGGGCCGGTCGACGAGGGGCCGGTTGACGACGAAGCGGTAGACCTCGGTGTCGGACTCGACGAGGGCCAGGTAGGCCTCGACGGTCGAGGCGATGAGCCCTCGAGGGTCGGTGGCGATGTCGTCGGCGTCGGTGCGCGCGAGGGCGGCACCGACGTCCCTGACGACGCGCGCGTCGATGCGGGCGGCGACGGCCCGGTAGAGCCCGGCCCGGTCCTCGAAGTGCCGGTAGACGACGGTCTTGCTCGTGCCGGCCTCGGCGGCGATGTCGTCCATGCCGACCGTGGCGCCGTGGCGACGGATGGCGCGGATGGTGGCGTCGACGAGGGCGGCCCGACGTTCCTCGCGGTGGCGCTCCCACCGGGCGTCGCGACCGTCCCGCGGCGTCTGGTCCACGTCGGCGTCCATGTCTCGAAAGTAACAGGTACTTGCTGTATCGACTACTACGAGTTTCGGTTATCTTGGGTCGAGAGCCGACAGCACGTCACCGTTCACCCCACCGAGAGCAGGTACGACCCATGGCGTCCACGACCCCCGCCCGAGCCCCGCGCCGCGTCGCGGTCCTCGGCGGCAACCGCATCCCGTTCGCCCGCGCCAACGGGGCGTACGCGCAGGCCTCCAACCAGGACATGCTCACGGCCGCGGTCGACGGGCTCGTCGCCCGCCACGGCCTCGCGGGGGCGCGCCTCGGCGAGGTCGTCGCCGGCGCCGTCCTCAAGCACAGCCGCGACTTCAACCTCACCCGCGAGACCGTCCTCGGCACGCGACTGTCGCCGGCCACCCCGGCCTACGACGTCCAGCAGGCCTGCGGCACCGGCCTCGAGGCCACGATCCTCGTCGCGAACAAGATCGCCCTCGGGCAGGTCGACTCCGGCATCGCCGGGGGCGTCGACACCGCGAGCGACGCCCCGATCGCCGTCAGCGAGGGGCTGCGCCGCACCCTCCTCGCCGTCAACCGCGC
Organism: Monashia sp. HAY1-2A; assembly: GCF_056755315.1. Lineage (NCBI taxonomy): Bacteria > Bacillati > Actinomycetota > Actinomycetes > Micrococcales > Intrasporangiaceae > Intrasporangium > Monashia sp. HAY1-2A. The sequence continues at coordinate 160 of NZ_JBNDHY010000177.1, read as the reverse complement.
CCGAACGCCCGGTGCCCGGGCCAAGGCACTCGCCGGCCTGCGCCCCGGTCACCTCGTGCCGTCCGCGCCCGAGAACGTCGAGCCGCGCACCGGCATGTCGATGGGCGAGCACATGGCCGTCACGGCTGCGCAGTGGGGCATCCCGCGCGAGGCCCAGGAC
>NZ_JBNDHY010000176.1:0-8432 GCF_056755315.1 Monashia sp. HAY1-2A | reverse complement strand
GGAGCCGGGCACGCGGGTGTCGATGGTCCTGGGGTTGACGAAGGTGCGGGGGGAGTGGCGCATCGAGCTGCCGCCCCGCGGTTTCGGGCTGTGGCTCGACACCGACCAGTTCGAGCGCATCTACACCAACCAGCTCGTCTACTACGTGACGAGGACCGGTCGCGACCTCGTGCCCGACTCGCGCTGGTTCCCCATCGGCTCGCGGCTGCCGACGACGCTGGCCCGCGCGCAGCTGTCGCCGGTGCCGGCCTACCTCGGCGGCGCCGTCGCCACCGCGGCGCCGCCGGGCACCCGCCTCGCCGTGAACGCGGTGCCGGTCGAGAACGGGCAGGCGCAGGTCAACCTCAGCACCCAGGCACTCTCGGCGGACCCCGACGGGCGCGCCGCCCTGTGGGCGCAGCTGACCGAGACGCTGCGGCAGGTCCCGACGGTCTCGTCGGTGTCGCTTGCCGTGGCCGGCACCCCGCTCGAGCTGCCCGGCGGCCTGACCACCGTCGGGGCCGCGACCGACCTCGGCTTCGACACCGTGACCCGCCCGGCGCAGGACACCGCCCTGCTGCGCTCGGGCGACTCCGTCACGCGGATCGACCCGACCTACGTGTCCGACACCGGCAACGGCGCCAGGCGACCCGACCTCAAGCCACGCGACGGTGACATCGCGCGCGTCCCCGACACGTGGACCGCCCTCGCCCTGTCGGTCGACGGCAAGCAGCTGGCCGCCGTGTCCACCGGCCGAGCCGAGCTGTCGATCTGGAGCGCGTCGGCCGAGACCCGGTTCCTCGCGCCGTTTGCGACCTCGCTGACGCGTCCGTCCTACGACAACAGCGGCTACCTGTGGATCGCCGGCAGCGGCGGCGACGGTGCCGACCACGTCTACGTCCTCGACAGCGTCTCGAAGGACCCCGCGGCGCGGCCGCGCGCGATCAGCGCGCCCTGGCTGGCGGGGCGCCGTGTCGTCGCGCTCAGCGTCTCGGCCGACGCGTCCCGCGCGCTCGTCATCAGCACCGACCGGTTCGGTCGCGACCAGCAGCTGGGGCTCACCGGCATCGTCAGGTCCACCAACGGCGAGCCCCTGTCCCTGACGACGCCGGAGCGCCAGGCCCAGTCACTGACCCAGCTGCAGGACGTCACCTGGCTCGGTCCGGTGTCCTACGCCGTGCTCGGCACCGAGGGCGCGCGCGGCAGCATGCATCCGTGGACCGGGACGCTGGGGGCCGGCATCGACGGCCGCCGGCAGTCGACCGCCGGGCTGGGAGCGGTGGCCGGTGCCGTCCGCATCACGACCGTCGGAGGTCCCCGCGGTCTCGTGGTCATCACCTCCGACGACCACGTCTTCGTCCGCGCCGGGTCCACCTGGCGCAGGATCGAGAACGGCAGCGACGTCCTCGTCCCGGGCGGCTGACCGGCGCACCGGCGCTCCTCCACACCCCCCGGCCCGGGCGCGAGGCGTCCACAGGCCCGCGACAGAGGCCGGCAGCGGCCGTGTCGACGCGGTGTCATGGGGTGGTGCCCGTCCCGCCCGAGGTGGCCGGCCGCGTCCGGGCGCTCGCCGCCGGGCTGCTCCTGCCGCTCGCCGACCTCGTTCTGCCGGTCGAGTGCGCCGGGTGCCGCAGGCCCGGACGCGCGTGGTGCCGGCGCTGCGAGCTCGCGCTCCCGGGTCTGGCCTTCGCCGGGGGCGCCCACGCCCCGCAGGTCGTCCCGCCGCGCGCGCCCGCCGGGCTGCCGCCGGTCTGGGCCTGGGGCCCCTACGACGGGCCGCTGCGCCACGCCGTCCCGGCGTGGAAGGACCACGGGCGGCGCGACGTCGAGGCGGTCCTCGCGCCCCTGCTCGCCGCAGCCCTCGAGGCCGCGGTGCGGGAGTCGGGGTGGTCCCGCGGGCCAGTCCTCGTCGTCCCCGTGCCGTCGTCACGACGGGCGGAGCGGACCCGCGGCGACACGCCGCTCGTCGCTCTGGCGACCCACGCGCTCGGCGTGTCGCCGGCGAGGCCCGGGCCCTCCTCGCCGGTACCGGTCCGGCTCGCGTGCGCGCTCGAGCCGACCCGCCGTACGCGCGACCAGACCGGCCTCGACCGGGCCGCCCGACGTCGCAACCTCGCCGGCTCGATGGTGGTCAAACCCTTGTGGCACAAGGTCATCCGCGGACGACGCTGCGTCGTCGTCGATGACGTCCTGACGACGGGTGCCACGCTCGCCGAGGCCGCTCGGGCCCTCCACGAGGGTGGCGCCGTCGCGGTCGTCGGCGCCACCGTGGCGGCCACACCCGCCCCGAGGACCCGCCGGCGGGGTCCTGCGTCGGGGCGGCCCACGTGAAGTCCGTCGTAGTCCCGGGAACTGCTTCCCACCGGTGTCGCCGCCGAAGTAGGGTCGGGTCAGGAACCCCGTCCTCCGGGGTACGGCAGCTGGGCTCGGCCCCCCGTCCGACCGGAGGCGTGACCAGCGGAAGGGGTGGTGTCGACCCGTCAGTGGGCCGGCCGCGCGTGGCCTGGCCCGGAGCAGCAGCCTGCGCCGCACGAAGAAGCCGTGCGCGATCAAGGAGGAACCGTGGAGATCGTCGTCACTGGGCGTCACGTCCAGATCCCCGACCGATTCCGTCAGCAGCTGGACGAGCGCCTGGCCAAGGTGCCCGCACTCGCCCCCAAGGTGCACCGCATCGATGTCGTCGTCACCCACGAGCGGGTAGCCCGTGGGTCCGAGAAGGTCGAGATCACGTGCCGGGCCAAGGGCCCCGTGATCCGCGCCGAGGCCTGTCTCGACGACAAGTACGCCGCGCTCGACGCTGCCGTCGACAAGCTGATGGACCGGTTGCGGCGGGTGCACGACAAGCGCAAGGTGAGCCGGGGTCGCCGGGTCCCCGAGTCGGTTGCACAGGCGACGGCACGCATCGACGCAGCGGGGGAGCCCTCCGCGCCCGAGTCGGCCAACGGCGACGGTCGCATCGACGACCTCGACCGCTTCGGAGCCATGGGCAACTCGCCGATCGAGGTCCGCGAGAAGATCCACACGGCCGCCCCGATGAGCCTCGAGGACGCCGTCAACCAGATGGAGCTCGTCGGCCACGACTTCTTCCTGTTCCACGACGCCGACACCGACCGCCCCAGCGTCGTGTACCGGCGCCGGGGGTGGAGCTACGGGGTCCTGCACCTCGAGACCGACCAGGAGGTCGCCGCCACCGGCTGACGGCTCGCGCCACGAAGGCCGCACCGGTACGCACCGGCACGCACGGGGAGGCGCCGTCCGCACGAGCGGGCGGCGCCTCCGTCACGTGGCCCGCCACGACGGCCGGTCCATCGCCGGGCCGTCGCCAGTGCGTCGCCAGTGCCTGGCCAGCGCGTCGAAAGGCGCGCCGGCGTGCGTTGTCGGCACGCTTTGACAGGATGGGCGGGTGAACCCGCCTCCGGACGTGATCCGAGTCCTCATCGTCGACGACCACGCGCTCTACCGCCGCGGGCTGCAGACCGTCCTCGAGACCGAGGACGGCATCCAGGTCGTCGGCGAGGCCGCCGACGGCGTCGAGGCGGTCACCGTCGCCGAGGAGAAGGCCCCCGACGTCATCGTCATGGACGTCAGCATGCCCAAGCGCGGCGGCATCGACGCCTGCCGGGCCATCCGGGAGCGCATCCCCTCCGCCCGCATCCTCATGCTGACCAGCTCCGACGACGAGGCCAACCTCTTCGAGGCCGTCCGGGCCGGCGCCAACGGCTACCTGCTCAAGGACGTCCCGCCCGAGGAGGTCGCCGAGGGCATCCGCAAGCTGCACGACGGGCAGTCGCTCCTGTCGCCGCTGATGGCCTCCAAGCTGCTGCACGAGTTCGCCGCGATCAGCCAGCGCGACTCCGTCCCGGCCGTCGCGGGCGGCCTCGAGGCGCCGCGCCTGACCGAGCGCGAGCTCGGCATCCTGCGGCTCGTGGCCAAGGGCCGGACGAACCGCGAGATCGCCACCGAGCTGTTCATCTCCGAGAACACGGTCCGCAACCACATCCGCAACATCCTCGACAAGCTGCAGATGCACTCGCGGATGGAGGCGGCGATGTACGCCGTGCGCCAGCGGCTCATCGACCCGGACTGAGGCCCACGAGCCGAGGACGTGCACCGCCCGTGACCCTTGCCCCGCGCCGGCTCAGCCGCGCCCAGGCCCGACGCGTCGCCATCGCCGCGCAGGGCTTCCTCGACCCGCGTCCCGAGCCGTTCGCGGCGACGATGCGCCACGTGCAGCGCGTCATCGACCGGGTCGGCGTCATCCAGATCGACAGCGTCAACGTCCTTGCCCGCAGCCAGTACCTGCCGCTCTTCTCCCGCCTCGGGCCCTACGACCCGGCCCTGCTCGACCGCGCCCGTGACCGGGCTCCGCGCCGGCTCGTCGAGTACTGGGCCCACGAGGCGAGCCTCATCCCGCCCTCGACGTGGCCCCTGCTCGACCCGCGCATGCGCGCGGCCGCCGAGAAGGCGTGGGGCGGCATGCGGCGCATCCTCGCCGAGCGTCCGGACTTCGTCGACCTCGTCGAGGCCGAGGTCGTCGCGCGCGGGCCGATGACGGCGCGTGAGGTCGAGGCCGCCCTGGAGCACGACCAGCCGCGCCGCACGGACCACTGGGGCTGGAACTGGTCGGAGGTCAAGCAGGCGCTCGAGTACCTCTTCTGGGCCGGGCGCATCAGCTCGGCCGGGCGGACCACCCAGTTCGAGCGTCGGTACGCCTCGCTCGCCGCGACGGCCCCGCCGGCGCAGCGCGCCGCCTGGCTCGAGCGCCCGGGCCCCGACGCCGACCCCGAGCGGTACGTCGAGCTCGTCCGGATCGCCGCTCGCGCCCACGGCGTCGGCACCGAGCTGTGCCTCGCCGACTACTTCCGGATCAAGCGGGAGGACGCGCGACCGGCCATCGCCCGGCTCGTCGCCGACGGCGAGCTCGTCCCCGTCGAGGTGCCCGGCTGGCGGCCCGCATGGCTGCACGCCGACGCGCGGCTGCCCAGGCGGGTCCACGCCGAGGCGCTCGTCAGCCCGTTCGACTCGCTCGTGTGGCAGCGCCAGCGGATCCATGACCTGTGGGACTTCCACTACCGCATCGAGATCTACACGCCGGCCCACCAGCGCGTCCACGGCTACTACGTGCTCCCCTTCCTGCACGGCGACGCGCTCGTGGCTCGCTGCGACCTCAAGGCCGACCGCGCCGCGGGCGTGCTCCGCTGTCCCGGCGTCTCGTGGGAACCCGGCGCGCCCGCCGACGCGCGGAGCGCCCTCGTGCGCAACCTCGAGGCCATGGCGCAGTGGCTGGGTCTCGAGCGCGTCGACCTGCCTCCGGGCTGGGCCGGGGCGCCCTGACACGTCACCCGCGCCGGCGGCACCGATCCTCGAGCCGATCCGGAACCGCCCCGGAACCGACCGGGGCGGGTGTGCGTTGGTCGGAGAGTCGCCGGGACGGTTAGCCTAGGCGGGTCCCGTGACCCATCGCGGGCGATGGAGCCCGCCCACCGGGCGAGCCCACACGTTCAGTCGGGAGTGAGATCACCAGATGGCCGTCATCGAGAAGCTGCTTCGCGCCGGCGAGGGCCGGACCCTGAAGAAGCTCCAGGGCATCGCCAAGCAGGTCAACGCCCTCGAGGCCGACTTCGAGAAGCTCACCGACGAGGAGCTGCGGGACGAGACGAAGGGCTTCCGCGAGCGGCTCGACAACGGCGAGACCCTCGACCAGCTGCTCCCCGAGGCCTTCGCCGCCGTCCGCGAGGCGAGCAAGCGCACCCTGGGCAAGCGTCACTTCGACGTCCAGCTCATGGGCGGCGCCGCGCTGCACATGGGCAACGTCGCGGAGATGAAGACCGGCGAGGGCAAGACGCTCGTCGCGACCCTGCCGAGCTACCTCAACGCGCTCACCGGCCAGGGTGTGCACGTCATCACGGTCAACGACTTCCTCGCCGAGTACCAGTCCGAGCTCATGGGCCGCGTCCACCGCGCCCTCGGCATGGAGACCGGCTGCATCCTCGCCTCGATGACGCCCGAGCAGCGCCGCGCCGAGTACGCCAAGGACATCACCTACGGCACGAACAACGAGTTCGGCTTCGACTACCTGCGCGACAACATGGCGTGGGAGCCCGCAGAGCTCGTCCAGCGCGGCCACCACTTCTGCATCGTCGACGAGGTCGACTCGATCCTCATCGACGAGGCCCGCACGCCGCTCATCATCAGCGGTCCGGCCGACCTCGCGACGAAGTGGTACGTCGAGTTCGCGCGGATCGCCCAGCGCCTGCACCGCGGCGAGGACGGTCGGGGCGACTACGAGGTCGACGAGAAGAAGCGCACCGTGGGCGTCCTCGAGTCGGGCATCGCCAAGGTCGAGGACGTCCTCGGCATCGACAACCTCTACGACACCGTCAACACCCCGCTCATCGGCTACCTCAACAACTCCATCAAGGCCAAGGAGCTGTTCAAGAAGGACAAGGACTACGTCGTCATGAACGGCGAGATCCTCATCGTCGACGAGCACACCGGCCGCATGCTGCCGGGCCGCCGCTACAACGAGGGCATGCACCAGGCGATCGAGGCGAAGGAGGGTGTCGAGATCAAGAACGAGAACCAGACCCTGGCCACGATCACCCTCCAGAACTACTTCCGCATGTACGACAAGCTCTCGGGCATGACCGGCACGGCCCAGACCGAGGCCGCCGAGCTGAACTCCATCTACAAGCTCGGGGTCATCCCGATCCCGACGAACCGGCCGATGATCCGCATCGACCAGCCGGACCTCGTCTACCGCACGGAGATCGCCAAGTACGACGCCGTCGTCGACGACATCGCCGAGCGGCACGCGGCCGGCCAGCCCGTCCTCGTCGGCACCGTGTCGGTCGAGAAGAGCGAGTACCTCTCGCAGCAGCTGAAGAAGCGCGGCATCAAGCACGAGGTGCTCAACGCCAAGCAGCACGAGCGCGAGGCCGCGATCGTCGCCGAGGCGGGCCGCAAGGGGGCCGTCACGGTCGCGACGAACATGGCCGGTCGAGGCACCGACATCATGCTCGGCGGCAACTCCGAGTTCCGGGCCGTCGCCGAGCTGAAGCGCCGCGGCCTCGACCCGGAGGAGACGCCGGAGGAGTACGAGGCGGCCTGGGACGAGGCGCTCGCCGCCGCCGAGGAGGCGGTCGCCGCCGAGCACGAGGAGGTCACCCAGCTCGGTGGTCTCTACGTCCTCGGCACCGAGCGGCACGAGTCCCGCCGCATCGACAACCAGCTGCGCGGTCGTTCCGGCCGCCAGGGGGACCCGGGCGAGTCGCGGTTCTACCTGTCACTGCACGACGACCTCATGCGCCTGTTCAACGCCGGCATCGTCGACCGTTTCATGCAGACCGCCGGCATGGAGGACGACGTGCCGATCGAGAGCAAGATGGTCACGAACTCGATCCAGAAGGCGCAGGGTGCGGTCGAGGCGCAGAACTACGAGATCCGCAAGAACGTCCTCAAGTACGACGACGTCATGAACCGCCAGCGTCAGGTCATCTACGAGGAGCGCCGCGCCGTCCTCCAGGGCGAGGACCTGCACGAGCAGCTGCGCCTCTTCGTCAACGACGTCGTCGGCGGGTACGTCGACGCCGCGACGGCCGAGGGCTTCGCTGGCGACTGGGACCTCGAGCAGCTGTGGGAAGCCCTGCGCCAGGTGTACCCGGTCTCGGTGACGATCGAGGAGATCGAGGACCTCGCCGGTGACCGCCAGTCGATCTCGGCGGGCCTGCTGCGCGAGCAGCTGCTCTCCGACGCCCACCACGCCTACGACCGGCGCGAGGAGTCGCTCGGCGCCGAGACGATGCGCGAGGTCGAGCGGCGCGTCGTCCTGTCGGTGCTGGACCGCAAGTGGCGCGAGCACCTGTACGAGATGGACTACCTCCAGGAGGGCATCGGGCTGCGCGCCATGGCCCAGCGCGACCCGCTCATCGAGTACCAGCGGGAGGGCTTCCAGCTGTTCGAGGCAATGATGGAGGCCATCAAGGAGGAGTCGGTCTCACACCTGTTCTCCGTCGAGGTGCAGGTGGCGCCGCAGCCCGCGAAGGTCGGCGCGGCCCCGATGTCGGTCTCGGACCTCGTCGGTGGTGTCGCCGCAGCGACCGCCGACCGCAGCGCACCGGTGACCGACGACCGGACCGGTGCCGCCGCCGAACCGGACGCCCACGGCGGGGCCGAGCCCGCCGCCCCGGAGGGTGTGGGCGCCTTCGGCTCCGGCGTGCGTGTGTCCGGCGTCGACCACACCGACGGACAGCGGTCCGGAGCGTTGCGCTACTCGGCTCCGGGTGAGGACGGCCGAGCCGTCGTCACCGGTGACCAGCAGCCGGTCGAGCGTCGCGCCGACCGCCGCGGCAAGAAGGTCAAGCGCAAGCGGCGCTGACGATGCGGTGCGAACCATCGACGCGGGCCCCGACCACCTCTGTCTCTTATACACATCTGACGCTGCCGACGACGGA
>NZ_JBNDHY010000175.1:0-8579 GCF_056755315.1 Monashia sp. HAY1-2A | reverse complement strand
GGCGCCGACACGCCATCCTCACCGCGTTCGGCTTCCTGCTGGCCCTCGTCACGGTCGGTGCCGTCGTGTGGAAGCTCAACGCCCAGGGTCAGCTGACCGGCGACCTGTGGAAGCCGCTCGTCGACCCCGAGGTGTGGACCTCGTACGTCGTCCCCGGTCTCGTCAACACCCTCAAGGCCGCGATCGTGTCGATCATCGCGGCGATGGCCTTCGGCATCATCTTCGGCCTCGGCCGCCTGTCGCACAGCCGTGCGATGCGCTGGGTGAGCAGCATCCTCGTCGAGTTCTTCCGGGCCGTCCCGGTGCTGCTGATGATGTACTTCCTGTTCCAGCTGTTCGCCTTCAACAACATCTTCGTGGCGAGCCTCAACTCGTTCATGGCCGTTGTCATCGCCCTGACGCTCTACAACGGCTCGGTCATCGCCGAGCTCGTGCGCTCCGGCGTCTACGGGCTGCCGGCGGGGCAGCGCGAGGCGGGCCTGTCGATCGGCCTGACGCCGGGCCAGACGCTGCGCTCGATCCAGCTGCCACAGGCCCTGACCGCGATGCTGCCGGCGCTCGTCAGCCAGGTCGTCGTCATTCTCAAGGACAGCGCGCTCGGCACGGCCATCACGTATCCCGAGCTGCTCCAGAGCATGCGCGACATGGGCACCGCCTATGCCACCGTCCTGCCCGCCTACATCCTCGCCGCGGTCATCTTCATCGCGCTGAACTTCGGCCTGACGATCCTGGCCGGACGCGTCGAGCGCCGGCTCAACCGGCGTGGCCGTGGACCGCGTCCGACGGCGCCGACGGCCGTCGGCGTGGTCGACGACGCCCCCGCGATGAGCGCCGTCCAGGGCGCCTGACACCCCCGACAGCAACGATCGGACACCCCCGGGACCCACTGGTGCCGGGGGTGTCCTGCGGCCGAGCTCCCGGCCCGACGCAGCAGCCGAGCCGGACGGGACCACACGACGAAGGCCCCGACACCCATGGGTGTCGGGGCCTGCGCGCTCGGTGCTCCCCCGGTTGGACTCGAACCAACAACCTGCCGGTTAACAGCCGGCTGCTCTGCCAGTTGAGCTACAGGGGAATGGCTGCTGCGCAACCATAGCAAAGGATCGGGCGGGGACTAAATCGACTCCGCGCGAGGCGCATCCGGCACTTTTCGGCCACCGTCCACCCCCTGGGAAGGCGCGTCTCGCACCCGCGGGGGCGCCCGTTCGGGCGGGTCAGAGACCGACCTCGGTGCGCAGCCGCGCGAGCCGCTCGGCCGCCTCGCTCGCGACCTCAGGGTCCTCGAGGCTCGCGCCCTTGCCGGGGACGACCTGCTCCACCAGCCGCCCGCTGGCGAGGTCCTTGCGGATCACGACCCGAACGGTGCGCCGGTCCCGGGTGCGGAACTCGTCGCCGATGACGACGCTGGCCTGGATGCGCTCGCGCAGCGTCTGCTGCAGCAGGGACGGCTCCGTGACCCGCCACTGCGCAGGTGACCGGTGGTCGACCCAGACGACGGTCAGCAGGCCGGTCTCGCCCTTCCACGTCCCTGACTCCGCCTCGTGCCAGGGCCGCTCCCACGCCAGGGTGCGGTCGGCATCGACGAAGGCGAGGTGGTGCGTGGTGGCGACCACGTGGCCGCCGGACTGCTCGTCGCGGGCCCAGGCCAGGATCTTCTCGCCGCCTGCGAGCGCCACGGCGGCGCGGACGTCGGCGGGCAGCGGCACGCGACGACGCCGTTCGAACAGGGGCATCAGACCATTCCCGCCTTGATCGTCGCGAGCTCGCGCTGGAGGGTCTGCAGGTGCAGGCCGAGCGCGCGGCTGCGGTCGGGGGCGGGTTCGTCGGAGTGCTCGAGGCGGCGCATCTCGCTCAGCGCGTCGGCGATCTGGCGGGTCAGCGCGATCGTGCGCACCCGGTTGAAGAGCTCGTCGACGTACCGCGAGGTCGGCAGGCCCGTGACGGCGTCCATCCGCGTGGGGAGGGTGTCGACGGCGAGCTCGCTGACGAGCCCGGCCACCGGCGCGGGCGCGGCCTCGGTGACGGCCGACGTCCACGCCCGGACGCTGGCGGTGTCGGCCGACGCGTGCGCGATGCGGATGCCGTCGAAGACCGCGCGGTGCGCCGGCGCGGAGAACGCGTCGGGCGTCAGCAGGTCGAGCGCTCCCGGAGCGAAGACGGTCGGGAACTGGAGGATGACCTGCAGCAGCTGCCGCTCGGCCATGACGACGGGGTCGCGCCGGTCCGGCTGCGGCATCCCCTGGCCACCCTCGCCCGCCGAGGGCTCGGCATCCTCGCCAGCGGTGTGGCGCCGCTCGCGCGCGTCGCGGGCCTCGCGCGGGTCGTCGTCGACCTTGAGCCGACCGGCGCGCGACACCTCGCGGGCCACCTGCTCGACGTCCAGGCCGAGCATGCCCGACACCTCGCGCGTGTACTCGGGGCGCAGCGACTGGTCGCGGATCGAGGCGACGATGGGCGCCACCGCCCGCGCCGCCTGGACGCGTCCCTCGGCGGTGCCGAGGTCGAAGCGCTTGATCGTCGTGCGGACGGCGAACTCGAACATCGGGACGGCGTCCTCGATGAGCGCCTGGACCGCGGGGTCGCCGCCGGCCTGACGCAGCTCGCACGGGTCCTTGCCGGACTTCTCGACGGCCACGAAGGACTGCGAGGCCCACTTCTGGTCATCGGCGAAGGCGCGCATCGCCGCCTTCTGGCCGGCGGCGTCACCGTCGAACGTGAAGATGACGCGGGCCGGTGCGAGGTCGGCCTCGTCGCGCATCATCCGGCGCAGCACCTTGATGTGGTCCGACCCGAAGGCGGTGCCGCAGGTCGCGACGGCGTTCTCGACCCCGGCGAGGTGACATGCCATGACATCGGTGTAGCCCTCCACGACGACGGCGCGGCGCTCCGTGGAGATCGACTTCTTGGCGAGGTCGAGGCCGTAGAGGACGGTCGACTTCTTGTAGATCGGCGTCTCGCTCGTGTTGAGGTACTTGGCCTCGATGCGGTCGTCGTCGAAGAGGCGCCGGGCGCCGAAGCCGATGGTGTCGCCGGTGATGTCACGGATGGGCCAGACGAGCCGCCCGCGGAAGCGGTCGTAGAGACCCCGCGAGCCACGACCGGCGAGGCCGCCGGCGACGATCTCGTCGTCGGTGAACCCCTTCGAGCGCAGGTGACGCACGAGGTCCTCTCCCCCACGCGGCGCGAACCCGACGCCGAAGTGCTTGGCGACCGCGCCGTCGAAGCCGCGGGCGCGCATGAAGTCGCGACCGGCCCGGGCGGCGGGGAGGTTGATGAGCGCGTCGGCGTAGAACTCCTGCGCGACGCGGTGCGCCTCGACGAGTCGGGCGCGTCGACCGAGGCCCTCCTCGCGGGGGCGGGAGCCGCCGTCCTCGTAGCGCAGCTCCATGCCGAGCTTCTGTGCGAGCCGCTCGACGGCCTCGGCGAAGGTCAGGTGGTCGACCTTCTGGACGAACGAGAGGACGTCGCCGCCCTCGCCGCAGCCGAAGCAGTGCCAGGCGCCGACGGCGGGGCGGATGGTGAAGGAGGGCGTCTTCTCGTCATGGAAGGGGCACAGGCCCTTGAAGGACCCGGGGCCGGCAGACCGCAGGGTGACGTACTCGCGCACGACGTCCTCGATGGACGTGCGCGCCTTCACCGTCGCGATGTCCTCGCTGTTGATCAGCCCCGCCATCTGCCTCCTGTCGCTGCGGTGATTCTAGGTCGTCGGGCCGATCCCGCCGGTCAGGGGCACCACTGCCTGTGCAGACCGAGGGCCCGGACGTCGGTGAGCGAGGCGACCTGGTCGACGACGACGCGCAACCGCGCCGCGTCGTCGGTGGCGGCCGCATGGTCGGCGCGGAAGGGCGCGTCGAGCCGCTCCTCGGGACGCGCGGCGAACCCGGCCACGAGGTCGCGGACGACGTCGCGCTGTTCGGCCATGACGGCCAGGCGGGCGTCGGTCGCCATGACGAAGTGGTTGGCGATCGCCTTGAGCACCGAGCACTCGGCCCGGAGGTCGTCCGGCACGACGAGGTCGGCCTCGTACCGGCACAGGCGCCCGGGCCCGTGCCGTTCGCGGGTCGCCTGCTCGACGACGAGGACGAAGTGCCCGATGAGACGGCTCGTCAGGTCCTTGAGCCGGGCGAGGTCACCGCGGGAGCCGTCGAAGGAGGACGGCACGGCGCCCGAGGCCAGCAGCCGTTCCAGGGCGGCCCCGAGGACGTCCGGACCGAGGTCCGGCGCGTAGGTGCGCCCCGCGACCTCGAGCACACCGGCCATGTCCTGCGAGCGCAGCACCCGCGGGTCCAGCCAGCCGGACGCCACGGCGTCCTCGACGTCGTGCACCGAGTACGCCACGTCGTCGGACCAGTCCATGACCTCGGCCTCGAGGCACCGGCGTCGGGCGTCGGCGCCCTCGCGGATCCACTGGTACACAGGCAGGTCCGAGTCATACACGCCGAACTTGGTTGTGGGGTGGGGCCCGTCACCGCGACGCCAGGGGTACTTCGTCGTGGCATCGAGGCTCGCCCGGGTCAGGTTGAGGCCGGCGGGCGTGCCGTCGGGGTGGGACCGCTTGGCCTCGATTCGCGTGAGCAGCCGCAGCGTCTGGGCGTTTCCCTCGAAACCACCGATGGCGGAGGCGATCTCGTCCAGGATGGTCTCACCGTTGTGGCCGAAGGGCGGGTGCCCGAGGTCGTGCGACAGACACGCGGTGTCGACGACGTCAGCGTTGCAGCCGAGGGCGGCCCCGAACTCGCGACCGATCTGCGCGACCTCGAGGGAGTGGGTGAGGCGGTTGCGGACGAAGTCGTCGTGGGCCGGGGCCAGCACCTGGGTCTTGGCCGCGAGGCGCCGCAGCGCCGACGAGTGCACGACGCGCGCCCGGTCGCGGGCGAAGTCGTCGCGGTCCGCGCGCTTCTGGGCAGGGTCCTCCGCCACCCAGCGCTCCCGGTCCCGCCCCTCGTAGCCCACACCGGAACTGTAGGCGCAAGCGCCTCGCCACCAGCAAGGCCGGTGTCGCCGGGCCGGACCTGGCGTGAACCCCGTGCACGGGCCCTCGTCAGTGCGCCGGGGCGACCGGCATACTGGGTGATGGAGCCGATCAGGCTTCAGACCTCAGGAGCGCACCATGGGTGACAAGTCACCGAAGTCCCACATGTCCACGAAGGCCAAGACGCTCAAGGAGAAGCGGGCCGACAAGCACGCCAAGGCCGCGGCCAAGAACCACACCGAGATCATCCCGGCCAAGGGCAAACGCTGAAGGTGTGGCGCTGGCCGGCCCGGTCCGACCAGCGCTACGCCGTCGTCAACCGAGCTCGGCCCGCATCCGGCGCACCCACGCGGGTTCGGTGCCGTAGCGCTGGGACTTGATCAGGCGGCCGTGGGCACAGTCGTCGACGAGCTCGGCCATCCGCTTGTCGCGCGTCGCCTCCTGCTTGGCGGTGACCACCCAGTTCGTCGCGAGCTTGCGGTACGACGGCGTCGCGGCGTCCCAGAAGGCCGAGGCGCGCGGGTCGGCCTGCAGCAGGGCCTCGTAGTGGTCTGGCCAGGTGAGCTCGCGGGTCTCGTAGGCGTAGATGCCGGACCGGTCCTCACGGCGCTTCGCGAACGCAGCCAGCCCGGCCGGACGCATCAGCCCCGCGGCGGTCAGCTCCTCGACCGCGTTGATGTTGATCGTGCTCCAGCTGCTGCCGGGCTTGCGGGGCGTCCACCGCTGGCGCACGGTGTCGTCGTCGATCCGCTGGGACATCGAGTCGATCCAGCCGAAGCACAGGGCCTCTCGGACCGCGTCGGCCCACTGCAGGCCCCGGGGCTCGACGTGCTTCTTGTTCAGACCCATCCACAGCTCCGTGGCGGTCTCGTGGTTGGCCTCGAGCCACGCCCGGAAGTCTGCAGCGTCGTCGAAGAACGTCGCCGGTCGCTCGGCGGTGCCGCCCTGTCGCATGACCCGATCCTGCCAGCCGGCGCCGACACTGGGAGGATCGGTTCATGCGACAGGGCGTGACACACCGGACCGGCGCGACCGAGCGCATCGCCCTCGCAGCCCTCAACAACGCCCTCTGGTGCGACGCCGTCGCCCGCTCCCACGGCGTCGCGACGACGACGGATGCCGAGGCGTGGAGCGCGGCGACGCGGACGCCGCCCTACTACCCGGACGCCGTGACGCTCTCCCCCACCGTCGGCGAGTACGACGTGCTGGCCAGGGTCGACGACTCCGACGGCTGCTCGGTCAAGGACTCGTGGGACCGCCTCGACCTGTCGCTCGAGGACTTCGCGCGCATCGTCGTCGGCCAGTGGGTGTGGCTCGACCCGGACACGACCGTCACGCCGCCCGCCGGTCCGCCCTGGCGGCCGGTCACGACACCGGAGGGCATGGCGTCGTGGGTCCGTGCCTGGGCCACCGACCCCGAGGCGGAGGCGATCCTGCGTCCGTCGCTGCTCGGCGAGCCCGGCGTGCACCTTCTCGCCGCGCACGCGTCCCCGGACCCCGACGCGCCCCTCGTGGCCGGCGCCGTCGTCACCGTCACGGGCCAAGGGGCCGCCGCCGTGGCCGGCCTGGGCACTGTCTTCGCGCGCGACGGCGACGCCGATGCCACGTGGACCGCCGCCGCAGCAGCGGCGCGCCAGGCCGTGGGGCGGCTCCCGCTCGTCGGCTGGGAGGCGGGTGCCGGCGTGGACGCCGCGGTGGCGGCGGGGTGCGAGCTGCTCGGTCCGCTCAGCGTCTGGCTGAGGTGACCGCCGCGGTCAGCCGCCGCTGACCGACAGCTCGGCCTCTGCGAGGGTGCGCTCGTGCTCCTCGGACAGCTCGGGCGAGTCGAGCCACCCGTCGGGCAGGGCCACGCGGCGCGGCGAGCCGGCGCGTCCACGCTGCCCCTCGGCGGCCTCCCCGGGCCAGGGCACGTCGGGGTCGAGCGCGCCGAGCAGCGCGTCGAGGGCCGCGAGCGAGTCGACGAGAGCCAGGGAGTTCCGCACCGTCGAGCCTGCCGGGAAGCCCTTGAGGTACCAGGCGATGTGCTTTCGGATGTCGCGGCAGGCCCGCTCCTCCTCACCGTAGAAGTCGGTGAGGTACTCGGCGTGCGTGCGCAGCGTCCGCGTCACCTCGCCGAGCCTCGGCATGACGCGTGCGGACGAGCCGGCGAAGGCTGCCGCGAGGTCGGTGAACAGCCAGGGCCGACCGAGGCAGCCGCGGCCCACGACGACGCCGTCGCACCCGGTCTCCGCCACCATCCGCAGCGCGTCCTCGGCCGACCAGATGTCGCCGTTGCCGAGGACCGGCACGGAGGTCACGGTCTCCTTGAGGGCCCGGATGGCCGCCCAGTCGGCGGTCCCCGAGTACGCCTGCGAGGCCGTGCGGCCGTGCAGCGCGACGGCCGCGGCGCCCTCCTGCTCGGCGGCGAGCCCGGCGTCGAGGAAGGTCAGGTGCTCGTCGTCGATGCCCTTGCGCATCTTGACGGTCACGGGGACGTCGCGCCGCGCGCCCTCCTCGACCACGGCCGCGACGATCCGGCGGAAGAGGTCCTTCTTCCAGGGCAGGGCCGACCCGCCGCCCTTGCGGGTCACCTTCGGCACCGGACAGCCGAAGTTGAGGTCGAGGTGGTCGGCGCGGTCCTCCTGCACGAGGATCCGCGCCGCGGCGCGCGCCGTGGCCGGGTCGACGCTGTAGAGCTGGATGGACCGCGGGTGCTCCTCCGGGTCGTGCTCGATGAGGCGCATCGTCTCGGGACTGCGCTCGACCAGGGCCCGGGAGGTGATCATCTCGCTGACGTACAGGCTCGTCGCGCCGGAGGCGCCGCGAGCGGATGCCAGGGCAGCCCCCTCGTCGCCGTACTCGCGGCACAGCCGGCGGAAGGCCCGGTTGGTGATACCGGCCATGGGCGCCAGGACGACGGGCGACTCGATGACGTGGCGGCCGATGCGCAGGGGCGGCAGCACCGGGCCGCCGGCCGCGGGTCCACCCTCGCGCTGCTCGCCGGGCGCGCGGGTGGGCGCGGCGGGCGGGGTCATGAGGTCGGTCACGAGCACCGATTGTCCCGCATCACGCGCCATGGGCCGAATCGGCGACCTCGTGGGCGAAGCGCAGCAGCGCGTCGGCGAACGCCTCGGGCTGGTCGAGGTTGGCCAGGTGGCCGGCCCCGCGCAGGATCTCGACCCGGGCTCGGGGCACCTCG
The DNA here is from genome assembly GCF_056755315.1 of Monashia sp. HAY1-2A. Lineage (NCBI taxonomy): Bacteria > Bacillati > Actinomycetota > Actinomycetes > Micrococcales > Intrasporangiaceae > Intrasporangium > Monashia sp. HAY1-2A. Next base: position 429 of record NZ_JBNDHY010000175.1, on the reverse strand, counting down.
CGCCGGAACCCTCGGATGCCGAGCCGGAACTGGTCCCACCGGCCGTCGAGGAGCAGCACCGGGCACCGGAGTCGTGCCAGCGAGGCCGGCCGGCAGGCGTCCATGACCTCGCGCCACGCCGTCGTCGTCGGGGCGAACCAGTACCCCCCGGCGATGACCGGCTCGATGCGCTCGGACGGGTAGAGGCGCCGCAGCACGCGGTCGTTGACCCGCGTCATCCGCTCGGGTCCGAGGCGGTCCGTCAGCCCGCCGACGAGCCGGTACACCGTGGCCCCGGCGCCCACGGGGCTGGCGCTGGCCCCCGCGAGGACGAGCCCGGCGAGGGCGTCACCGTGCCGCGCCGCGTAGTCCATGGCGACGAACCCGCCGAGCGAGTGCCCGACGAGCACGACCGGGCCCCTGACGCCAGCGTGGCGCACGGCCTCGTCG